>NZ_JAUBPI010000106.1:0-18960 GCF_036700645.1 Microcoleus sp. S36b_A4
TGTCGGTTGATGTTACCCACTCACAAAAGCGTTCCCAGACGTTGGCGCTTTCGCGCTGCTGTAAGGTTGTTGTCATTTGTTTATGATTGCTTTATTTGGTTTTCAATGTTCGTGACGGCTTTGTGTTCCGCCATGTAAATAAACATAAAGCTTTTATTTCAGTTTGTAAAGGCCTTTTAAGAACAGTTTTTCTTATATGTGTCATAAATTATGATTTTTAAAAGCCAGAAGGCTTGCTATATAAGGAGTTGAAAAGCTGAATGCGGAATTAGTGGACGATCGCCCACAAAGGAAGAATACTCATAATCTACCGGGGCAACGAGATTCGGGACGGGCGTCAGTGTTAAGATAGATGAAGGGTGGCGATCGCCAACCGCAAAACTCGCACTGCACAGATATATGTTGTTGCGTAAGTCCGATCGATAAAAGTCCCAAGGAATGTCCCGCACCGTCACCTACAGCCCTGCTTATACTCTGGTTCCCACTTACGAGTGTTATAACCGCTGCACTTATTGCAATTTTCGGGCAGAACCGCTGCAAAGTCCTTGGCTAACACTCGCAGAAGCCGAAAAACAGCTCAACTTGCTGCAAAGTCAAGGTGTAATTGAAATTCTCATCCTCAGCGGCGAGGTACATCCTCACAGTCAACGCCGAAAAGCTTGGTTGCAGCGGATTTACGATTTGTGCGAACTAGCACTTGCTCTGGGATTTTTGCCGCATACTAATGTGGGGCCGCTCAGCTTTGAGGAGATGGCACTGTTAAAAGAGGTAAATGTATCGATGGGGCTGATGCTAGAACAGCTTGCCCCACATTTGTTACAAACGGTTCACCGACACGCACCGAGTAAAGTGCCGGCGTTGCGGCTGCAACAGTTAGAATGGGCTGGGGAATTGAAGATTCCGTTTACAACTGGTTTGCTGCTGGGAATTGGGGAAAGTTCGGCCGATTGCGTGGAGACATTAGAGGCGATCGCCCGGATTCATTCGCGTTACAATCACATTCAAGAAGTTATCCTCCAGCCACACAGTCCGGGAAATCAGCAAAGTTGGGAGGGTGAAGTTTTTGATGCTACAAAAATGCCCGAAGTAATTGCGATCGCCCGCAGTATTTTACCATTTGAAATCAGGCTGCAAATTCCCCCGAATTTAGTTGCACAGCCAGAGATATTGCTGGCTTGTTTAGAAGCAGGTGCTAGAGATTTAGGAGGAATTGGGCCGCGGGATGAAGTTAATCCCGATTATCCTCACCTGCAACACCAAACTTTAACAGAAATTTTAGCAGCATCGGGATGGCAAATCGTGCAGCGTTTGCCTGTTTATCCTCAGTACGATAAGTGGCTGCCCCAGACATTGCAAAGTGCTGTTAAACAAAGGAGAGTCAATCGATTTTAGATTTTAGATTTTAGATTTTAGATTGAATAATTGAGCCTAGTATCGATTTTAGATTTTAGATTTTAGATTTTAGATTGAAGAATTGAGCCTAGTGATAAATCCAGGGGCTTGTGACCAAATTGCTTGATAGTCAGTCAATCGATTTTAGATTTTAGATTGAAGATGGGTAATTGGTAGCAAGATTCTTTAAATTGCTGCTATAGAGATTTTAAATCAAAGAACCGCCACCATCAATCCAGACTTCAGTACCTGTGATGAAGCTGGAGGAATGTGATACCAGAAATAACACTAATTGAGCGACTTCTTCGCTAGAACCTGCCGTATTATCCGTCAAAGGAATCATGTCTTGAATGGAATCAGGCGGGACTGGAATGCGATCGAGATGGCGCTTAACAGTGCTTTCCTCAATGGCAGTTAGCACCCCGCCCGGACAGATCACATTGACTCTAATTTGGCAGGCTGCGAGTTCTAGCGCCAGCATTTTTGCAAAGGCTACTTGGGCAGCTTTTGAACAAGCGTAGGCCGTGGCACCAACTTTCCTGAAACTTCTGGTGCCATTAATTGATGATGTAATGACAATCGAACCTCCTTGTTTTTTCAGATGAGGAATAGCATACTTAACAGTCAAAAATGTTCCTCTGAGGTTGGTATTAATTGTCCGATCCCACTCATCGGGTTCTATCTCCTCTATCGGCGACCATACACCGTTAATACCAGCATTTGCAAACACAATATCAATTCTTTGATATTTGTCAAAAATTGTTTGAAAAGCTTGTTGCATTTGCTGAGAATCCCCAACATCTGCGGCAATAGCCAGCCCGCAGCCTCCTTCATTGACCAACTGCCGGACGGTTTCTTGCCCCGTTTCCAAAATGTGATCGATAATAGCAACTTTGGCGCCTTCCTTGGCCATTAAAATTGCTGCTGCATGACCAATTCCCGACCCACCGCCGGTAATAACTGCAACTTTTTCTGAAAGTTTCATATTTTTTTAGATAAATATTTTTTTGGGCGATCGCATAGCATAAAAATAATACTAGAGAGAGGAGTTTAGTCCTCACTACAAACAAGTTTCTTTCATCAAAATCATGCAAGTTAAAAATGGTTTAAGGTAATAATTATAGCGGTAAGGTGTGCACTGCACACCCTACTTTAGGCAGAGGATTACGTCAATTTTAACGTAGTCCTTACGGCTGTGGCACCCAGACCGAAACAGAACCGGCGTTACACCTAAAATCAGCCCAACCATCGTCATTAGTTGTGATTGATTCTTTGATGTGTTCGGTGATGTCAATATAAGTTCGATTCGGTTGTCCGACTTCCATAAACTTAGTGCCATCGCCTCCGTTACTGAGTACCACAGCCATGCCGCCCGGATGTTCTTCATCTCCGAGTCGCGTCCAGCCAATAGTGTTGGCGTGGTCGAAGTAATCGTACTGATTGCCGTAGGAATAAGTTTGGCGCGCTAACAAGAATTTATCGAGAATAAACTGATGTTTATCTAACCAAATCTCGTATTCGTTGCCATCGTTTGCTGTATCCTTATAGTTGGCGCCATAATAGTCCGGGTAAAAAATGCACGGATATCCTTCGCTTCGTAGCAAGATTAAAGCGTAGGCAAGAGGTTTAAACCAAGCCTCGACAACAGATTCTAGGGATTGTAATGGTTGAGAATCATGGTTGTCAACCAAGGTAACGGCGAGGGTTGGTTGCTGTTGGACGAGGGTGTTATCAAAAATTGTTCGCAAGTCGTAGCTATTGCCGGCTTTGCTAGCAGCGTGGAAGTTGTAATGGAGGGGTGCGTCAAATAAGGAGACTTTACCATCCGTTGCTTGGATGAAGTAGTGCAAAGCTTCCACTTCGTAAGACCAATATTCACCGACGGCAAATAGGTCGCGTTGGGCATAGTGGCGAACGTGTTCCAACCATTCTTGGAAAAATTCTGCTTTAACGTGTTTGACGGCATCGAAGCGAAAGCCGTCAACGTTTGTTGTATCGACATACCACTCACCCCAGTATTTCAACTCCCCGCTGACTTCTGGGTTGTCCATATCTAAATCGCAACCCATGAGGTAGTCAAAATTACCTTTTTCTAAGTCTACTCCTCGATCGAATTCTTTGCCTTTTAGCAAGTAAACGGCATGGGTTTCTGTGTTGTAAACGTTGTAATCAATGGCATCAAAATGCCACCAATGCCACTCCATACTAGAATATTTTTGGTCGCGTCCGGGGAAGGTAAAATGCGTCCAAGCTTTGATTTTTTGATATTCGCCTACGGTGTCATTCCGGTTGTCGGGATGGAAGGGCGTGGCTTCGGCTTCTTCTTCTGCATCGGCACCTAATTTGTGGTTAAAGACAACATCGGCATAAATCCGAATTCCTGCATCTTGGGCAGCTTTAATCGCGGCCAAATATTCATCTTTTGTGCCGTATTTAGTGCGTACCGACCCTTTTTGGTCGAACTCGCCTAAATCGAATAAGTCGTAGACGCCGTAACCCACATCCATACCGCCGCCGGTTCCTTTATAGGCTGGCGGCAACCACAGCGATGTAACGCCTATTTTGGCTAAATCTTTTGCCGATTTCGCTAGCTGATTCCACAGGCTGCCGTCGTCGGGGCTGTACCAGTGGAAATACTGCATCATCACGCCATTGAGTTGAGACATATATTTAGTTTTTCCTGTTTTTTTTAAATTGCGATCGACATTTATGTTCGTAGCTCGCTAGTTTACGTATGTCTGCAATCTATGGTTAATAAATATCATAAAAGATGGGGCTGCTAAAAACAATCTATCTGTTGATGTATTGACAACAGAATGTAAATTTGATAATAAATTTAGGCAGACTAAAAAATATTAATTTGGTGGCGACTTTGCAGCAACTCGCTCAACTCTGGTGTTCCAAGTACCGTCGATCGCCAATTCAAGCAATCTAAATCCCGGCGGGATTTCGTCAAGTATAATCGGATGGCTTTTGGGTAAAAGTTGGATGCAGGTGCTGGGTGTCCCCAAGTAGGTAACTGAGCCACGCTGTTGTTGAAATTCTTGGTGAATGTGGCCGCAGAGGACTATTTTGATTTGAGGATATCGATCGACAATTGCCAAAAATTCATCGGCATTGTGCAGCATCATTCCATCCATTATTTCAGAGTCGATCGGCAAAGGATGATGGTGTAAGGCAATGATAACAGGTCGATCGCCCGTTTCTTGCAGTTGAGAGTCTAGCCAATGCAAGCTTTCTGGGGAAAGCCGCCCGCCGTCGCATCCGGCTTCCACACTTGAAAGTAATAGAAATTGCCAGTTTCCTAGCATCCATGATTTTTCTGGGGAAAGAGGCGACTGATTTAAGATTTCTGCCATGACAGGGATGTTGTCGTGGTTCCCAGGTATCCAGTAGGCGGGAATTCCGAGGGGGGCGATGAGGGAGACGAGGCGCTGGTAGGATTCGGGTGTTTCGTCTTGGGACAAGTCGCCTGTGAGTAGGAGTAAGTCTGGCGGCGGCTGTATCTGTTGCAAGCGATCGAGAACTGCTTGGAGGGTGCGGGTTGTTGAGAGGCCTTTCCATTCTCGATCGATCTCTGCAAACAAGTGAGTGTCGGTGATTTGGGCGACGAGTAGGGGAGAAACTGTTGTCATGGCTGGTGTTGCGGGCGATCGATGTAGTTCTAGAATAGCCTCGGATGGGTTTTGGGGATATGGGAAAAAAGGGCGATTCCCTACGGGATAGCTGCGCTTTACGAAATTTTTGACCGGTATGTTAAAATTTTCGAGATTTGGTGTACTATAAGAAAACGTCAAATTTCCGACGTGACGGCGGCATAGCCAAGTGGTAAGGCAGAGGTCTGCAAAACCTCCACCCCCAGTTCAAATCTGGGTGCCGCCTTTTTTGATTTTTGTTAGATGGGGCTAAGATGCCGTTTGGGCGATCGAGAAGGTTAACAGGATATAGCGAGAGTGCTCAAGTCCACTGAAAAAACCTTCTTGATCCCTACGATATATTACTACTCATTGACTACGATCGCAAATCGTCGATCAGTTTTTCTATAGCCATACTTTTTGTGGTTTCATCCGGTAGAAGATTAAACACTTTCTGCAAAAGTTCTATAGACGCATTTTTAATAAACCAATCTTCACTCGGATTATCCCCAAGATTAAAAAAATACTTTAAACGTTCCTCTATAGCTTCCTTATCTGCTTTATCCAGTTGTGCAAGTCGCTTAAGCCAATCCCCTTGCGAATCTTTAAAACAGTTAGCATCAACAGTACATATCTGATGCACTAAAGCAAAGGAATTATTAGGAAGACTATTTGTGCTTGTAGAATTAATCGGATATACAGTTGGCAAACCTTTATAGGTTTCTTGTGAAGTCAACGGAATCAGCGTCAAAGTTTGGATGTATTTAGATTCATCTTGAAATTGGTCACTTGTCCAAACGATATAAGGATGCTCTCCCCGAAAAACCCGACTCGAATTAATCACCTGAGTGCAAGAAATTGTCTTGCACTCAATCTCCCCTGGTTCATTTATCTCATAAATATGATCATGACCGAGTTTGCAACGAAGAGATACTCTATAGGGATTGATAAAATAAATCCAACCTTGACGCGGTTTTTGTCCAGCCACTCGCTCACCCCAATTCACTCATTAACTTTTCTCTTTCTTTGTACAGATTAAGTCTCACCTGTTCCTCTGGTTCGTGGCTATATTTAACCTCAAGCATGGGAGCAGTGCTATAGACATATTCTAGTAACTGATTCAGTTTATCCTCTCCTGCCCCGACCCATTCTCTCCTGATGTTGTCAAGCATTAGCTTCAGACCTAAAGGTAACTTTAAATCATCCACATTACCAGCTCCCTCACCAAGTCTGATGAATATACTTTCTCCCTGAGATTCTTGAACAATCTCTTTGCCATTCATTTGATTTAAAGCAGCGTCTATGCCTTCGTTCCAAGGCCCATAGTGATAATAACGCCAATCTAAATCAGTAAGCTGCTTGTCTGTCCATTTGACCGCATAAAGATCGGCCAAATACAAAAACTTGATTAACTGCGTTTTTGTAATATAGCCTTTTGTTGCGTAGACAAAGTATTTGATCAGGTTTTCTAGCATAGCTTTAATTCTTTTGATTTCAAAAAGCTCCCTGATTAATCTTATAATTTGTTCGCTCAGTTTAACTTTAGCCTATTATATCATCCCAAGGAAAGCTTGGCTATTAAACAACTAAAAGTTATCACAATTTAATTGCTAATCACTAATCGCCCTAAAGCAATTAGCAATTAGCAATCTTACCCAAATTATCACATTTTGCTGATAATTCTTTGCAGGATTTCCACGCCTGATACCGCTTGCCAGCCAAACAGCCCCAAGAGCACAACATTCAGAAAGATGTGAGCGTTTCTCGCCCAATCATTGCCTTTTTGCATCAAAGGAGTCAGCGATGCTGCGATCGCAATTATTGACATCATTCCCAACCCTGCTAGCAAGTGCGGCCCGACAAATAGCTTGCCGTTGTTGATGTAGGTGACGGCCATTCCGCCGACTGCACCCGTTACCATCAAGGCTAGCAGCAAAGAACCCATCTGGTGATGCTTGATGTTGAATTTACCCTTAATTAACTCTTTTTTGACTTCGCCTTCCGCACTTCTGGTACGGCGGATTTGCAAGCCGAGATACAAAGCATAAAATGAGATGGCCAGCAGTACCCACATTAAAACTGGGTGGAAGAATTGGCTCCAAACTTTCACTGACTGAGGAATTTCGAGATTCATAGTGTTCTGAGGATTAGCAAACATACTTCATAAAACTTAGCATACCAGTCAGGCCGTCTCGTGCGACGGTAAAAATATACGGTATGAGAGACTATTATGCCTGCCACTAAACAAGACGCTGTATTGATTCAAGCCGCCAAGACTGGCAACATTATTCACGTCCAAGCTTTACTCGCTAAGGGAGTTGACGCTAACGCCAAAGACTCTGAGGGGACGACGGCTTTGATGTTTGCTGCCCAAAAGGGCTATACAGAAATCGTGCGTACTCTACTAAACAATGACGCTAATGTCAACCAGGTGAGCAGGCGTTTTGGGCTAACGGCTTTGATGCTGGCGGCGGCTCACAAACAGGCTGACTCTGTGCGGCTGTTGCTGGCTGCGGGTGCTGATGTTAATGCTAAAAATGATGATGGAAGTACAGCTTTGATGGCGGCTTCTCTCAAGGGTGATATCAATGTTGTGCAGATGTTACTTGATGCTAATGCTGATGTAAATGTGCGTGATAAAGATGGAGATTCAGCTTTGAAAATGGCTGCTTTATCCGGTCATCAAGCTGTTGTTAAAGCTTTGGTGGATGCGGGTGCTGTTGCTGACAATTCTATGCTGTTTTTAGCTGTCCGTCAAGGAAGCGCTGAAATTGTGCGAATTTTGCTCAATTGTGGGACGGATGCTAATGTTAAAAATCTAGAGAGCAAAACTGCTTTGATGCTGGCTGCGACGGCGGGAAATTTGGCTGTTGTCGAGGCGCTGTTGGCTGCGGGTGCTGATGTCGAAATTCCCGACAAAAACGGCGAAACTGCTTTAACTTTGGCTGCGGATGCCGGCAATACTGATGTGGTGCAAACTTTGCTTGGTGCGGGTGCTAATGCGAATGTGAAAAATGGAGATGGGGGCACGGCTTTGATGGCGGCTGCTGCTGGTGGAAATGCGGCGATCGCCCATATCTTACTCGATGGTGGCGCCGATATCAACGCTAAGGATAAAGATGATGAAACTGCTTTGAATTTTGCGGTGGTGGAAGGCTGCGAAGATGTAGTGGAATTGCTCTTAAACCGAGGTGCTAGTGTCGGTGCTAGAAATCGGTTGGGCGATACGCCTTTACTGGTGGCGGCTGTTCACGGCCATAGTGCGATCGTATCGGCTTTGCTGCAAAAAGTAAACTCAAATCGGGATGAGTTTCTGAATGCGAAAAACTTTGGGGAGACGGCTTTGACGCTTGCTGCGTTTCACGGACATACCGAGACTGTGAAGGCTTTGCTTGACGGCGGTGCTGATCCCAATGTCCCGGCGGATTTGGGGAAAACGGCTTTAATGAAGGCGTGCGATCGCGGTTATGTGGCGATCGTCCAATTATTAGTCGAAAAAGGTGCCGATGTCAACTTGCTGGATGATTCGGGCGCAACCGCTTTAATGTGGGCTGCACATCGGGGTTATCCTGATGCAGTAAAGATTTTAATTGAGGCTGGTTCAGAACTAAACCACAAAAATCCGGGAAATTATACAGCTTTAATGCTGGCTGAGTTTAAGGGTTATTCCAGTGTGGTCAAATTGCTCAAAAGTGCTGGAGCACTGGAGTAAGAATGAAATAGTTTTGAGTAAGGTAATTCTGTAATTCTGAGGGTAGGCTTTGGGAAGTGAAGAATCTCCTACCAAATTCATAAAATAGCGCTACATATCTACCCCCCCCAACCCCCCCTTATTAAGGGGGGGAGTAAAACTTTCTATGTAGCATAACTTTATGAAATTGGTATCAGATATCGGGACTTACCCATTGTAATGGTGTGGCAATAATTTGAGATTCTTCGCTTCACTCAGAATGACATAATTAGGTGATTAGTGCGTCCCGGACAATGAATTATATCATGTCCGATCGATTAACCATAATATCCCGGTCGGGCGGGTTTTTGAGATTGTCAATTATTGGCGATTATGGTTGGTGGAACCCGCCCCTACAAAAATCGCGGTAGCTCGACCCGACATGATATTAACCTCAATTTGCTTTACGTACCCAGCCGTTAATAGTAAAGCGGCTATCAGCAAAAGCTTTTGAGGGACAGCTAACTCGCAAAACTTCGTGCATATAGCGACTCAGAAAAAATACGATGCTATTATTGCGAGGTTCAACGGTTCGGAATGTCTTGTCCGCCACATAAAAATTGTTCTCGATTTTGCTGTCATAAATCTGCAACTCGCCACCTGAAAAAGCCTTGGGTTCTCGATAGAAATAGTAAACGTAAGTAAAAAATCGGCTGGCAGTATCTGGCGAGCCACTGTCGTTGTGAAGTTTATAAAAGTTGTTGTCATTGTGCATGGTTAACTGAGCTTCTATCTCACCCAGGGAAAATGACGGAATATTTAAACTTTTTAGCACGTCGGGGAGAATTGCTTTGATGCGATTAACCATCAGTTCCGAAAATTCGGGGAACGAGTGGAGTACCATCGAACGGCGGTAATCTTCGGCATTGGTTGAGGTGCTGGTACTCACAAATTCTGATTCTTTGGCTAAGACATATTTAAGGAGTTTGTTTTTTTCTGCGGGTGTCAAAAAGTTGTCTATTTGGGCGTAGCGAGATATTAAATCGTCATTTACAGGCGGCGCAGGGGCGGGAATTTCTGTGGCGGGAATTTCTACAGGAGTTGCAGGCTGCTGCGGTTCCAGTTGCTGCAAGTAAATTGGGGGTTCGGTGACTAATCCCACTAGGTGTTCGCCTGGAAAAAAAAGGGTGGAACGCCCGTCGTCTATGGGGATTTGAAATAAGGGCGAAAAACTGAGTGTTTGTTGGGTGCGATCGACTAATGTTTTGACAAGGCTGTGCAATAATGGTGTATCAGATTTAAGGGTGACGGTGCATTGATGTCCCCCGGTGAGCAGGATTTTGACTTTTATGTCTTGGGGTTTAATTTGCGGTTGAGTGTAAGTCATAATTTTTGAAGGATGCAACTGGGAATTTGGTACGACATAACAGTGTTGATTGGTGTCATAGCCTTCCAGATCCCCCCTAACCCCCCTTAAAAAAGGGGGGGACAAGAGTGTCTAAATTCCCATTAAAAAGGGGGGGACAGGGGTTTTCTCAAAGTCCCCCTTCTTAAGGGGGATTTAGGGGGATCGAGACTTAGAGTAAAACCAGAGATCCAAAGAATTTCCGCCTTAAGTTAAGACCAATAAACACTATTGTCTCCCTACAATAAAATACACAATTGAGAATTGCTTTAGGTATTATTCCTAATGCAAGAAGTGGCGGATGTCGGTGAAAACCATTGTGATTCCAAGTTGGTTGGCGGCTTGAATGGAATCTTGATCGCGCATACTTCCGCCCGGTTGCACGATCGCAATTATGCCCGCCTCAGCCGCAGTTTTGACTGAATCGTCGAAGGGGAAGAAACCGTCGCTGGCTAAAATAGCTCCTTGGCTCTTGTCTCCTGCTTGTTCCAATGCTAGTTTAACTGAGCCGACGCGATTCATTTGTCCGGCGCCGACACCGATTGTAGTACGATCGCGCGTCACAACAATCGCATTTGATTTGACGTGTTTCGCTACTTTCCAAGCAAACAGCAATTCTTCCAACTCTTGGGCTGTCGGCTGTTTCTCAGTAACAATCCGCCATTTGCTAGTTTCTTCTACTATATTATCTGAGTCTTGCACCAGCAAACCGCCTGCAATAACTTTAACAGTTTGTGGTGGCCCTTGAGTCAAATCTGGCAAAATTAATACTCGAACTTTCGCCTTTTTCTTGATAATTTGTTCGGCTTCGGGTTCGCACCCCGGCGCGACAATACATTCTAAAAATGTTTGAGTTAACGCCGTTGCGGTAGCAGCATCAATGGGGCGATTGAGGGCGACAATGCCGCCGAAAGCTGAGACTGAATCGGTATCAAAGGCTTTTTGATAAGCTTCAGAAATAGTTGTTCCCAAGGCTGTACCGCAAGGATTTGTATGCTTCAGAATAGCGGCCGCGGGTGTGTCGGGGAATTCTACGATTAGCCGCCTTGCTGCTTCTAAATCTACTAAATTATTGTAGCTTAATTCTTTGCCTTGCAGGATGGTGCTAGTCGTCCAGCCTGTGGGTGTAGTTCCGCTTTGATACCAGGTGGCGGCTTGATGAGGATTTTCGCCGTAGCGCAGAGTTTGCAACTCTTTTCCTGATAAATTAAACTCGTCTGGTAGCGAAGATTCTTCAGCGGATTGGCTGCTGCTGAGATAATTTGCGATAGCGCGATCGTAGTTGGCTGTATGTTTGAATGTTTCTAGGGCGCATCTTTGCCGAAACTCTAAGGATGCTGCGCCGCCATTCTCCCGCAGTTCTTTTAAATAAGTATTGTACTGTTTTGGGTCGCACAAAACTGTCAAATGAGCGTGGTTTTTGGCGGAAGCTCTCAACATTGCTGGCCCGCCGATATCTATCTGCTCAATTGCGTCGGCTAGAGTAACTCCTGGTTTAGAAATTGTCTCTTCAAATGGATACAAATTGACTACAACTAGATCGATCGCCCGAATTTGATTTGCGGTTAAATCTGCGAGGTCTTCCGGTACATCGCGGCGTGCTAAAATGCCGCCGTGGATTCGCGGGTGAAGTGTTTTGACTCGCCCTCCCAAAATTTCGGGGGAACCAGTATATTCCGCAACTTTGGTCACTGGGATGCCTGCTTCTTTGAGGGCCGTTGCTGTCCCGCCACTACTAATTATGTCAAATTCAAATTCTTCTACTAGACTGCGCGCTAAGTCGATTAGTCCGGTTTTATTGGATGTGCTCAAAAGTGCTAGACGTGCCATTGGTTTGAAGTTGCGATCGCAAAAATAGATAGGTTATATTCTATATCACATCTGCCCGCAGGGAGATGATTTGGTAATGGCTAATTATGATTATTTTTAATAATTTAAAGATGAGTTCGCTTATTTTAAACCATATTTTTTGTCAAACCTATATAATATTTTATACTGACCAGTGGCTTCTAAATATGTATAACTTGCGCGTGGAACTGGTTATTTTGTGAGTGCGAGGGGGATTGAAGCCATATTCAGCTTGTACAGTTCATGTCGCTACGTAAGTGTCAATGTTGGTGAAATTACTTAATAAAACTTAATAGATAAATCTATGGCGATGCTCTTGAATTTTAACGATGTTTTATGATGAATTCTAAAAGTAATGTGCTAGCATCGGGTGTAAATTGCTCTCTCCCTAAATTTCCCGAAAAATTGGGCGATCGCAACACCTTAATCTAAACAACAATTTGGTAGGGCTGAAATATGTTTTTTCAAGAAGCAGATCCAGAAAATAAGCTCAGTAATATTAGCAGGAATCATAAAAAAACTGATCACAATATGACCAATAGAACAGGCTACCAACAGATGGCAAAAAAAAGAGCCGAGAATTCGACCGAGGCCAATATTTCCGAAGCTTATAGTCTTAGTCTGTGCGAAATGCAACAGATGGAGCGAGCAATGGAACAGCTAAAGCAGGATTTGAAAGCTAGCGAATCTCGGTTTCGGAATGTCATCGAAAAAAATGCCGACGGCATCGCAATCGTTAACAAGCGAGGACTTGTATGTTTTGCCAACCCGTCAGCAGAAGCGCTGTTTAACTGCAAAGCAGAGGAACTTTTAGGGCAAGCATTTTTTGGCAATTTAGTAGTAGAAGTTTCAGCTTGCGACCTTGAGATGGCGACGGATATTATTCCCCAAGTTGGAAAAACAGAAGCACCAGGAACTCGCGTCGTGCAAACAGAAGTTGAAGCTATTCGCAAGCAAAAAGCAAATGCTGTAGTAGAAATGCGGGTGGTGGAAACGGAATGGGATGGAGAAATGGCTTATTTAGCTACGCTACGGGACATTACCGATCGCAAGCGCGCAGAAGAAATGCTTTGGTTGTACGATCGAGCTATAGCAGCTACTAGCACCGGAGTTACGATTTCTGATGCCACTGACCCCGAAAATCCAATTATTTATTGCAATCCCGCATTTGAAAGTATGACAGGTTATCGGCGGCAGGAAATTATCGGAAAAAACGGCCGATTTTTGCACGGAAGCGATACCGACCCGGCGGCAGTAGAAATAATTCGCCAAGCCTTGCAAGCAGAAAGCGAATGCAAGGTAATATTAAAGAATTACCGCAAAGACGGAACCGCTTTCTGGAATTGTTTCTCAATATCTCCCGTGCGCGATAGAACGGGTAAATTAACTCATTTTATCGGCGTACAGAGAGACATCACCCACAGCAAACAAGCCGCAGAAGCATTGCATAATTCCGAAGCACAAAGCCGAGAACAAGCAGCTCAACTAGCAGCGGCCCTGGACGAACTCAAAGCCACTCATTCCCAATTAGTTCAAAGCGAAAAAATGTCGAGTTTGGGATTGCTAATTGCTGGAGTCGCTCACGAAATTAACAACCCAGTCAGCTTCATTTACGGCAATCTCGCTCATCTCACAAATTATACTCAAGACTTGTTTCACCACCTCGAACTTTATCAACAGCACTATCCTAATCCAGTTGCTGAAATTCAAGAGGAAAGAGAAAAAAATGATCTCGATTTTTTAGCTGAAGATTTACCTAAAATACTATCTTCAATGAGCGTTGGTGTCGATCGCATTTGCCAGATTGTGCAGTCGCTGCGAAACTTTTCGCGGCACGACGATGCACAGATGAAACCCGTTAACCTCCACGCAGGTATTGACAGCACGCTGTTAATTCTCAATCACCGTTTGAAAGGGAACGGAGAAAAGCAGCCAATTCAAATCGTAAAACAATACGGAGAATTGCCGAATGTTGAGTGTTTTGCTGGACCGATAAATCAAGTTTTTATGAATATTCTCAGCAATGCGATCGATGCTTTAGAAGATGCGAACAGTAGGCAAAGTTGTCAAGAAATGCTAGAAAATCCCAGCCAGATTAGGATTTGTACGGAAGTTGTCGGCAATTTTGTAGAAATAAAAATTTCCGACAATGGCCCGGGAATAACGGAGGAAGTCAAACAGCGCATATTTGATACCTTTTTTACTACCAAGCCCATTGGCAAAGGCACGGGAATGGGTTTGTCAATTAGCTATCAAATTATTGTAGAAAAACACAAAGGCGAATTATATTGTGCTTCGGAATTGGGCAAGGGTACGGAATTTACTATCAAAATGCCGATCACACATTAGCGCGGAATGTGCAATCTGCACCTTACCAACGTGATATATAGGCAAGCAAGCGAGCGGAAATCTCGCACTCGTAAAAAACGATAAAAATCGTTTTTTATCGTTACCAGGATCTGGCTGCGAACGCATACTTAGAGGCTTTGCATCCCCATTGTAGAGACAATTATCAGGTGCTTTTCGGCTCACCTTACCCCCATAAATAGGGAATTAAAAAACCTCCGCACCTTCCAACTTCTTAAAAGTTTCAACCTTAGCCCTCGCCGCTTCCCCGCAAGTCTTCGGCGTCGGAAACATCTTCCCAGGATTCGCCAAACCTTTCGGATTAAACACCTGACGCACCCACTGCATCGTCTCCAAATCTACCTCCGAAAACATATCCGGCATAAAACACTTCTTATCAGCACCGATGCCGTGTTCCCCCGAAAGACTTCCCCCAACTTTCACGCAAAGCCTAAGAATTTCCCCGCCCAATTCTTCCACCTTTTCCAGCGCACCTTTTACCGAGTTATCGTACAGAATCAGCGGGTGCAAATTCCCGTCTCCCGCGTGAAAAACATTAGCAATCCGATAACCGTATTTCTCGCTCAAAGCCTCAATTTCTTTCAAAACATAAGCCATTTGCGTTCGCGGAATTACGCCGTCTTGCACATAATAATCCGGGCTGAGATGACCCGCCGCCGCAAAAGCAGCTTTCCGTCCTTTCCAAATTTTTAGGCGCGTTTCCGGGTCGGTTGCCGTGGTGATATTTCGCGCTCCGTTATGCTTGCAAATATCAGCAATTCGCTGTTTATTTGTGGCAACTTCCACTTCTAAACCGTCAATTTCTACGAGGAGAATTGCCGCCGCATCGCGGGGATAACATCCAGTTGCCACCACATCTTCCACAGCATTGATGCTGATGTTATCCATGATTTCCATGCCACCGGGAATAATGCCAGCGCTGATAATATCGGAAACTGATTCGCCCGCTGCTTCTATACTGGAAAAATCCGCTAGGAGAACGCAAATCGATTCCGGCGCTTTGAGAATTCGCAAAGTAACTTCTGTGGCGATTCCTAAAGTGCCTTCGGAACCGACAAATACACCAGTTAAATCGTAACCGGGCATTTCGGAAATTTCGCCACCGACATCGACAATGGAACCGTCGGGAAGGACCAATTTTAATCCTAAAACGTGATTTGTTGTGACTCCGTATTTGAGGCAGTGAACACCGCCAGAATTTTCGGCAACGTTGCCGCCAATTGAACAAACAATTTGGCTGGAAGGATCTGGCGCGTAGTAGAAACCGGCGCCGCTAACTGCTTGCGTTACCCAGTTATTAATTACTCCCGGTTGCACGACTACTTGCTGATTTTCTAAGTCTACTTTCAGGATTTTTCGCATTAGGGCAGTGACAATCAGCACGCAGTTTTCTACAGGCAAAGCGCCGCCGGAAAGGCCGGTTCCTGCCCCTCTAGCCACCCAGGGAATTGAGTTGCGATCGCATATTTTGACCACTTGCGCCACTTCCTCCGTAGTTCGAGGCAATACCACCAGGGCGGGGCGCTGGCGGTAGCTGGCGAGTCCGTCGCACTCGTAGACAATCAATTCTTCGCGGCGCTGCACCACGCCATTTTTGCCGACTACAGCCTCAAATTCTTTAATAACGGGTTTCCAATTGCGTTCTGTTTCTATGGCTATCATTAGTGAATTTAATTAGGGAACTATCAATAATATTGTTGCAAACTTTACTATTTTTGTGCAATTATTTTTCTAAGGGTTGCAATATTGACACAGGGAAGGATCGGCAGTCTCTCGACCGTCGGGAAATAGTTTTTCTTTAGTATAACCGCAGTTTTTGCATTTATAGATTGCCGATCGCGCTAGCTGAGTCGGAAAATAGCAAAGTCCGCAGGGCAATCCGATTTTCATCTCAGCAATATCGAATCCCGGCCAACCGCACTCCGGGCAGAATTGCTTAAATTTTTTAACTAAATCGAGAGTTGCATTTTCGATGTTTTTCATCCGAGTTGGATTGTACATCGCCCGCATATCTGTTTCGATGTGAACTCGGCCGGTTGACGAGTTTTTTAAGCCTGCTGTCACAGCGTCGAAAAATTGTTTTTCTGTCCCAATGCCCTTGACAATTTCGCCGTTACCGAGCGCAGCATCGCCAACTATAACCACCAGTGCGTGTTCGGGAAATCCAGCTTTTTTAGCAAAATCATCTGCTTCTTCTATACTGGAAACTAACTGGTGACTGTAGTTAGTTTCAACGGAGAAAGAGTCGCCGATGAGTTCTAGATTGTTGGCTCGATCTAATAAAATTACTATTTCTCTGTTAGCTGGCAAATACGGCATCATTGGGTGAGGGCCGAAAGTACCTTCGCTAGCAAAGGCAAGAGTTTCGCCCGCAATTTCTAGGGCTTTTCGTGCTTTATGGCGAGCAGCTTCTATTTGTGTTCCTAAGCGTTTAACTTCTCTGGTGAAGGTGCCAAAAGTGTCAGTGTCAAGCTCCGCAGGTACTAGGATATTTACGCCTAATTCTCGTTTCAAAACTGGAGCCATTACCCGTTCTTTTTCGTGCATGGTAGCAAGAACTGCGGTGCGATCGCTCAATAATTGATTGGGATTCACAGGCTCAGAAATATTAGACATACAGCAGTATCATTTTAGGAAAAAAACTCACATACACCCTTTCCACCGCCCCACAACCGATAGAAACCCTGACTTAACTTCCGAGTAAAAATTTTAGACCTCAGTTAAATATTCATGATATTTACCTGTGGACTTAATTAAAGATTCTTCAATCTTCAATCTTCAATCTTCAATCTTCAATCTTCAATCTTCAATCTTCAATCTAAAATCTAAAATCGTATTAGTTGCCTCCAGTAACTCCCCCAGCTTGACCTCTAAGTACAAAAATTACTCCTGTCATAATTAGCGCCACGCCTACCAACCGCAGCGGCGGCAAAGGCTCGTGAAATATCAGTTTGCCACCTAAAACAGTAAATAGGTAACTAATTGACAGTAAAGGCGAGACTATGCTAAGGTTTGCCCGCGACAAAACTACAATAAAGCCGATCGAAGAAATTGCATACAAAGAAAGACCAGTTACTATCAACGGCTGAGTAGCCATTGCTATAATTTTTTCTATTAAATTAGCAGCGCCAATGGGCCCTAATATTTTAGCTCCTGCCTTCAGACTAAATTGACCTGCGACGCCGCACAATATTGCAGCAAGCAATAACATAAAAACGCTTCTATTCATAAATTTACTAACCTATAGTACAATCAAAAATTGTCGTTCCCCAAAACCTGAAAAACTTTAATTAAGTTTTGCTAGGTTTTATTCACCACTAATATTTTAAGCAGAGATACGGGAAAATCAAGTATGGTCGAGCGCGATCGAGAGTCGAACAAATATATGGCAGAGCAGACCAACCCAAGCGGAGAATATACTCTAGAACTATCCATACTCATGCCTTGTCTGAACGAAGCAGAAACTTTAGAAATCTGCATCGAGAAGGCACAGAAGTCCCTGCGCGAACTTGATATTGCAGGCGAGGTCATCATAGCAGACAACGGCAGCACTGACGGTTCTCAAGCTATCGCTACCAGAATGGGAGCAAGAGTTGTGCCCGTAGCAGCCAAAGGCTACGGCAGCGCCCTCATGGGAGGCATCATCGCAGCGCGCGGAGTTTATATTATCATGGGCGATGCTGACGACAGCTACAATTTTTCCAACCTCGGCTTTTTTGTCAACAAATTGCGAGAAGGTTTCGACTTAGTGATGGGAAACCGCTTTCAAGGGGGCATCAAACCGGGTGCAATGCCGCCGCTGCACAAATATTTAGGAAATCCGGTGCTGACATGGGTTGGGCGGCTATTTTTTGCAAGTCCCGTCGGCGATTTTCACTGCGGACTCAGGGGTTTTAGGAGAGACTCAATTTTGAAACTCGACTTGCAAACAACGGGGATGGAATTTGCTAGCGAAATGGTGGTAAAAGCCTCTGTATACAAGCTGCGGATAACTGAAATCCCAACCGTACTTTCTCCCGACGGCCGAAGTCGCCCGCCACACTTGCGAACTTGGCGAGATGGCTGGCGGCACCTGCGATTTTTGCTGCTTTACAGTCCTCGGTGGCTGTTTTTGTATCCGGGTACTGCGCTGATGATTTGGGGTCTAATTGTTAGCATTTGGCTGTTGCCCGGTACTCAAAAGATTGGGAGTATCAGCTTTGATGTACACACGCTGCTGTATGGTGCGATCGCAATTATCATCGGTTTTCAAGCAGTAACTTTCGCTTTTTTCACCAAGATTTTTGCCATCAGCGAGAAATTCCTGCCCGAAGACCCTAAACTCAACAAAATATTTCGCTATGTCACGTTAGAGACAGGATTGATTGTCGGAGTCACGCTGATTTTAATCGGAATAGTTGGCTCGTTCTTGTCATTAACTATCTGGAGCGAAACGGCTTTCGGTACTCTCGATCCTTCTAAAACTCTGCGTTTGGTTATTCCCTCGCTCACTTGCCTGACTGTCGGTTTGCAGATGGTTTTGTCGAGCTTTTTTCTCAGCGTGCTGAGCTTGAAGCGTAGGTGATAACATTAGACCTCTTGCGAAAGTCTCAGACGAGCGCTAGTTTGTCTTCAAAAAAAGTTCATAATTATAAATACCAGCG
>NZ_JAUBPI010000107.1:0-18751 GCF_036700645.1 Microcoleus sp. S36b_A4
GCTGCCTATCTTTTTTTAGCACACATTGCCTCAATCCTCACCACCTCTGGGTTTCAGGCTGGTTGTTACCCCCCCAGGCTTCCTGTGAGTTGTATATCTATTATAAACTTGTTTTCGGCAACTAATACCAATTCACTATGAAGCTGCATTTAATATAACGCTAAGGATATAGTTCCAACCAGAAAGACATCAGCCTCATTTAGTGTATCTTCATAGTGAATTGGTATAAGTAGGTTAATTTAATTAAATGTAAAACTATCTCGTGCTTGAGAGCCTCGCCTTGTTCAAGAAGTCGGGGTTCTGGTAAGCTGTTCTGCATTTAAATTATATGTCAAAAAACAATCAAACTCTTGTGGGGAGTAGGGGTTGGGCTTCTAGCCCGCCCAGAATATAGAATTTAAATGCGCGACAGCTTATTATCTATTTTTGACGACAAATCCCCATCGATCGCACTTTTAAATTCATCTTATTCCCGCAAAGCCTTGATAAATTCAGTAACAGCATCATATTGATCGAAGTAAGTTACATATCTCACTAACAAAGCAATGTCTAACTCCGGTAACAACTCACTGCGATCGACTTTTTCGTACTCCTCCCTCAAATAATAGATACTCAGCACTCCATCTTCCCAAAACCAAACTTCAGGTATGCCCAACCGCTTGTATAGTTGAAGTTTATCGATGCCACCGCTGGTGAATACAACTTCGATCGCCAAATCGGGAATTGCCTTTTTAGTCTGCAAATTATACGATTCATCAGGCTCCTTTCTCGCCCCCAGTTCTTTACTACCCAAAGTCGGCCCGCCCTTGATATAAAACCGGATCCCCTTCTCTCTCAGGTATGCTTCTAATAAAGCCCTGATAGTACCCTTTGTCTCTTCATGTTCGGGGCTAACTGTCATAATTTCTAAAATTCCATCTAAGTAAGCAAATTTGATACCGCCGACAGACTCAAAAGCGGCTTCTAGCGATTCAAATTGCGACCAACTCACTCCTCTTAGAGTCAGGCAACTATCGGTGACAGAGTTTTTGACTGCTGTTTGTGTCATATTTTCTCCTTATCCTTTTTTTAGATTAAGCTTTTGAGATCGCAACTGTTTTCTCAATTTTATTAACTTTTGTTCGATCGACCTCCCACACCTTCAAATGCCATCAGGATCGATACCCTGACTTCTCAAGTATGCCGTTAGTCGATCGGCCCTCTGGCGTTCCTCTTCGGCCCTATGGCGTTCCTCTTCGGCGCGCTGGCGTTCCTCTTCCACCCGTTCGGCACCCCACAGCAGCAAATTGCCATTCTCATCCCACCAGCGCAACCAATAACCCGTTCTCTGAGATTTTTCACCTTCCCAAACCCCCAGAAATAAACCCATTGACTCTATCCAGAATCGCTGATTAGCATCCGGTTCTTGCAGTTCGTATTCTCCAGCAGTCGAGAGTCTGTACACTTCCAATACTCCCGATTTAGGTTCAAAAATTACATAAATCGGTACTTGCAAAATTCGCTCATAAAACCGCCATTTTCCGTAAGGATATGTCGGTTTATTTGAATATTCACTGCCGTCAGTATCCGATAAAAATTCCATCACTACAGCAGGTACTTCTCCCTCAGCATTGCGCGTATAACTGCGGCGAACTTCTCCTGGTTCTGCTGGCAATACCGAGGGAACGTACACCCAATCGGGTGCTTTTACTACTGTTTTGTCGTTAACTTTGGCACACAGTCCAAAATTGGAAGCTATCAGCATTGAAGCTAGGATAAATCCTGCGAGATCCAAGGCTTCTCGCAGGGCTGCCGCTAAAAGTGGTTGATCGATATTTTCCACGGGATCGTCTGGCAATTTAAAGTCATCTGGCAATTTTTCCCAAGTTACAGTATACTGGGTTTTGGTTTCGACCGATTTCGATAATGTTTGCGTCATTGGTTTTCCTTGTTTTGAGTGAAAGAGTTTTTTATTAATAGGATTTGGACAATAATTTTAATGCCGGGGTGCGAAAGGCGCACCTTATTAACTAGCTGTAACCGGGGTGCGAAAGGCGCACCTTACTAACTAAAGCAACTCGCCAACCTTGCAATAATTGCGGTTATTCAATTATAGCCTGTTTTAAGGGGTATTTTAGGGAGCAACTGCTTCTGCTGACGTTCCAGTTTGAGAAGGTATAACAGGCAACTTGGGCTGTTTTTGCAAGCGAGGAAATACAGGCTCTACTGATAAACTTCTGGCAGTTTTACTCGCATTTACTTTCTCAGAAAGAGGAGCTAATGTTTGAGTCACTTTAACTTGCTGTCGCAGTTGTTCTGTCGAACCCAATAAGCCTCCCAATCCGTTGAATAACCTGCGAATGTTGTTGCGAAAAGCGGGATCTCCCGTCAAATCATCCACGTCGGAAGTAATTTTTTGCACGTTCTGAAATGTAGCTCGTGCAGAATCTAGAGTTTGCTGCAATAATAGCAAAGTGGCGGGATTGTTTACCTGGCTGGATAAATCTCGCAAATTACTAGAAGCTTGGGCAGCATTCGCTGATAAAACTTCTAAATTGTTCAGCAATTGTCCTTGGTTGATGCGATTAATTGTCGGACTCAAACTACTGACAGCTACCCGCAGTTCCTGGCTGCTTTGATTGATGTTATTCAGAGTTGAGACTAAACTGGCGCGGTTGGTTGTTACTAAAGAATTGAGTTGGTTGGCTGTTAAGGTAACTTGATTGGCTGCTTGACTTACTGAATTAGCCGAACTTATTACAGATGCAGATACGGCTTTTGTGGAAGTATCCGCCGTAGCTGCTACTTTAGAAACATCAGCGGCGGCTGCTGATATTTCCGTCTTGAGCGATTGATTTAAGGTGCTTGCTTCTCCCTTTAATGATTGATTCAAACTGCTTGCTTCCCCCTTTAATGATTGATTTAAACTTGCTATTTCAGTTTTGACAGATTGATTTAAACTCCCAATGTCTCCCCTTACAGATTGATTTAAAGTTTTTATTTCCGCTTGGGCAGTTTGAGTTAAATTCGATAAATCTTGAGTGAGTTTAGCTGCACCTTTAGCTGTGTTGGCTGTATTTTCTGCAAGAGATTTAATATTGTTAAACAGGGCGGGGTCAGTGTAGAAATTAGCTAGGCGGACTGTGGATTTAATTAGTTCGTCGATAGTGACACCAGCTTGACCTTTTAAGCGCGAATTTTGGCAGATAATCTCTGGGGGACAGTCGGCACTAGCGGGATTGGCGGTAAGTAATGATTCTGGCAAAATCGAGTTGGGGGTAATGTCGATCGACGATTCGCCAATTAAACCCGATTTATTCGCTTCGATCGTAACATCCCTGGGAATCACTAAAGTTCCGGGGGCAATCTCCAGCGTCACGTCTACGCCGTTGGAACCCGGTTGGAGGGCGGTAATTTTACCGACTGCAACCCCACGATACCTGATGGGCGTACCTATTTGCATTCCTTGGGCGCTGCCAAATTCTACGGCGAATTTGTAGCTGCGGTTCCCTATTTGCACGCCCCGCAGCCAGAGCACTAAGCCGCCAAATAAACCGATTCCTACTAAAATTAAGAACCCGACAGAACCTTCTCTTACAGTTCGTGATTGCATATTACCTCTTTAGTCAGTTGGCAGTTGGCAGTTGGCAGTTGGCAGTTGGCAGTTGGCAGTTGATAGTTGGCAGTTGGCAGTTGGCAGTTGATAGTTAGCAGTTGGCAGTTGGCAGTTGATAGTTGGCAGTTGTTAATTTTTGTCTGATGTGTTGCCTATAGATTTTAGATAGGCGTTTAGCCTTGGCGACAGTTCGTCAATAATTGGCTTGAGTGTTTCTACTTGCGTACTTGTTAGTAGTTGCCTAGTATAAGCCCGTCTCAACCAGTGCTTTGTTTCATATAAAGAAACTCTGGCAATCTTGATAAATCGCCGATGATCCTGATAGCTACCTCGACCATCTCCTTCAGCAATATTAGCACCAATACTATCAGCAGATCGAATAATTTGCTTGCCGACCGTATCTTTTGCTAGTGCGTCCCATTTGATAAAAATATTCCAAATTTCATCAGCTAATTTTTCAGCTAATTTATAAACATCTAACTTCTGAAAGTTTGTTTGTGACATATACTATCTCCCAACAAGACAAACCATTGACCACGGCCAACTGACAACGGCCAACTGACAACTGACAATTGACTATCCCAGCGCTTGAATTGGCCCAGTAACACTGCCACTAAAAAATTGTCGGATAAGTAAATTATCTGTCGATGCAATGTCATTGACAGTTCCCTCCCACTGCACTTTGCCTCGATAGAGAAATACGATGCGATCGGCAGTGCGGCGGATGGTACTGTCTTGGTGAGTGACGATCGCATAAGTGCTGCAAACACCTTGGGCTGCCTGCAAGTCGCGGATTAAATCTTCAATTACCGTCGAAGCGATCGGATCTAAACCCGCCGTCGGTTCGTCGTACAGCAAAACCTCTGGATTATCCCTGTCATTATCAGGATTCGCCATGATAGCGCGGGCAAAACTTACCCGCTTCCTCATTCCCCCAGACAACTGCGCCGGATAGCGTTCGCCAATTCGCGGCAAACCCACCATCTCCAACTTTTCCTGCACCAATTCCCGAATGCGGCGGCGCGGGAGCTTAGAATGCTGGTAAAGTAAAAAACCGACATTCTCCTCCACCGTCAGCGAATCAAACAAAGCCGCTTGCTGAAACACCATCCCAATTCCTATCGGATCTGCCACGTCGTCCACCCATCCGACCCTGCGCTGTCCCTGAACAAAAACCTCACCGGCATCCGGGGCCAACAAACCCGCAATTATCCGCAGAATCGTAGATTTCCCCGTCCCGGAAGGGCCAATAATTGCCAGGGCTTCTCCCCGATAAATCCTCAGATCGACTCGATCGAGGATCGGGTTCTGACCGAAGGACTTACTTACCCCCTTGAGTTCGATTAGTGGCTCAGCCATAGGATGTTATCAATAAGTTGTCAGTCCTCAGTCCTCAGTCTACCTAATGACTCATGACTTATAACTAATCACTAATTACTTAAATTGACTGCCAGAATCAAAACTCTCTTGTATTGTAAATTTGTCAGCTCGAGCTGTTCCAATACCCTTAAGACTAATTAACCATGTCAATTAGTTCACTTCCTAAAGCCCTCCGCGTCTTGGCTAAAGCCAAGCAGGTTTTTGCCCAATCCAGAAATCCTTACCCCCCTTCTTTGCGGAACGGGCGAGTTCACCAGTGGTTTAAGTGGTTAGCCCCCGGACTGCTAGTGAAACGGTGGCTGCTGATTAGTGCCAGCGGCGTGGTACTTGCCACTTTGGGTTTAGCGATTTGGACTGGGATGACTCCCATTTTCTTCTTATTGCAATTATTGAGAAATTTTTTGGCGTGGATTGCGGAAGTTATTCCCAATTACGTGTCGGGCCCGATCATCATTGCTGGCGGGATTTTGTTAATTCTGTGGGGACAAACTCGCAGTTTGAACTCTATTACTCAAGTGCTGATGCCCGAAGGGAATGAGGAATTGGTCGATCGACTCCTCAACCACCGCCGCTTGCACCGCGGCCCGAAAATTGTGGCAATTGGGGGCGGTACGGGCCTTTCTAATTTGCTCAGGGGATTGAAGGATTACAGCGCTAAAATCACTGCTATTGTCACGGTGGCGGATGATGGCGGGTCTTCCGGGCGGCTGCGGCGGGAAATTGGGGTATTGCCGCCGGGAGACATTCGCAATTGTTTGGCTGCTTTGGCAGATGAGGAAAAGTTATTGACTGAGTTATTTCAATATCGTTTCCGGGCTGGTGACGGTTTGGTGGGTCACAGTTTTGGGAATTTGTTTTTGACGGCGATGAGCGATATTGCTGGAGATTTGGAACAGGCGATCGCCGCGAGCTCTAAAGTTTTAGCAGTGAGGGGAGAAGTGCTGCCGGCTACTCTGAGCGACGTTTCTTTGTGGGCAGAACTCGCTGACGGCCGCAGGATTGAGGGGGAGTCCAGCATTACAAAAGCAAACGGGCAAATCCTCAAAATAGGCTGTAATCCTGCTAATCCTCCGGCATTACCTAGGGCTGTAGAATGTCTTCGGGAAGCGGATTTTATTATTATTGGGCCGGGGAGTCTTTATACGAGTGTCATTCCGAACTTGTTGGTGCCGGAAATTGCTGATGCGATCGCCAATAGCGAAGTTCCGCGCATTTATGTTTGCAATATTATGACTCAGCCGGGGGAAACTGACGGATACAGTGTTGCAGACCACATTCGGGCGATCGACCGCGCTTGCGGCCGGCCGCTGTTCGATGCTGTAGTAGTTCAAGGCAAAGTCCCTTCTGCAAAGGCTTTGATCCGCTATTCTCAGGAGGATTCTTATCCGGTTGTGCTCGATCGAGAAGCCGTAACGCAATTGGGGAGGCGAATTGTCATCGCAAATGTGATGGATGAAGATAAAAATACGGGTTTAATTCGCCACAATTCGCAAAGGTTGGCGGGGATGTTGCTGCGTTGGTACGGCCGCGCGCAAAACATTTAAGCTGCTGACTGCTGACTGTTGACTGTTGACTGTTGACTGTGCAGACTAATGTTATTGATTATTAGCAGCCCCAAGCGAGTAACTAATGACTAATGACTAATGACTAATGACTAATGACTAATGACTAATGACTAATGACTAATTATTGAAATGAAAACTTTGCTTCCCGATTCTGAAGCTACGCGCAAGTTTGGTGTTGTGTTAGGTCGATCGCTCCCCGCCGGCACTCTAATCTTATTACAAGGAGATTTAGGTGCTGGTAAAACTACTTTGGTTCAAGGTATCGCTGAAGGTTTAGGAATCTCAGAGTCGATCGAAAGTCCTACTTTTACGCTGATTAACGAGTATTTTGAAGGGCGAGTACCGCTGTATCATCTAGATTTATATCGACTAGAACCCGAAGAAGTGGAGGCTTTGCACTTAGAAAGTTATTGGGACGGGTTAGAAATGGATTTGGGAATTGTGGCGATCGAATGGGCGGAAAGATTGCAGTACAAACCAGAAAATTATTGGCAAATTTATTTGACTTATCTAGATAACGGGCGGCAAATTGAAGTAATTGGTAATGGCGAGTTATTGGATTGGCAATGGGAAAAGTGAGAAAAGGCGATTTCATTTAGATGTTGCACCATTCTCACTCAGCCTTTTCTCAACAGGCAAGATGCCTGTTAAGAGAGAATGGTGTAACATCTCAGCGCGAACTTAATGCGGACGGTTGACACGAATCAATTTACCTCTCAAAGTTTCTTCACCAGCAATAGCATCATTGATGGGTGTTGCCAACCTTTCTAGATTTTTATCGTCTGTACATACGATAATACCAGCATGATTTGGTTGTTGAGTGTGCAAGCGAATGAAATGCCGACGATTTTGCGTCATAACCGCCCGATCATTATTCACAGCAAAGGCTAATACTTCGGGGTCATCATCTCCGGCATTTCCTGCCTCTTGAATAGTCAGGGCATCGTGACCTAAATTTCGCAGCAAAGCGACAACAGGAAACGGGAACTGTTCATCTGCATAGAGACGTGCCATAAATTATACTTCCTGCATCATTGCTACTGCTTCTTCTCCGAGTGCTGTTTCAATTTCTTCGGAGTTAGCCTCAGCATAAGTCCAGACATTTACTAAGTTTGCAGCATTCAACTGGGGATAAAATTGTAGAAGTTCAGCATCACTTGAACCTTGACGGCGCAAACTCACGAACAGCCAAACGGGAAGTCTAGTTTTGGCAATGCAAGCATCGCCGCCGCACACGTCGGGAGTTTTAGTAATTCCTGGCCAGCTATTGTTTAAACTTTGGGTTAAAAGCCGGATGGCTTCAGCTTTCTCACTCGGAGTTAAGGCCAGGAGTTGTGTTTCTAGTTCTTGGAGAAGCATGGGTAAAATCGCCTTTGCGATGCAGGAATACCCAATTATAACACTTGAGTTAAATTCATGCTTACTCAGCGTCAAATGTCAAGGCTTCTCCCCTCACATTTGTATTCAATTTACCATTCTCAAAAACAACTTTTCCTCCAACAACAGTCACAACTGGCCATCCAGTCAAACTCCAACCTTCAAAGGAACTCCAGCCGCACTTACTCGCCATCTCTGCGCCGACCACCGGGCGGTAGTTCTCCAAATCAACTAAGACTAAATCTGCATCAAAACCCGGAGCAATCGCCCCTTTGTTCCGAATCTTATAAGCCTTAGCAACAGCCGCCGACATCCAATTAGCAACTTGAGCAACTGTACATCTTCCCTCTACTGCTTGGGTCAGCATCAAAGGCAAAGAAGTTTCGACTCCGGGCATTCCCGACGGCGTATTTGGATATTCTTGAGCTTTTTCTGCTAATGTATGCGGTGCGTGGTCGGTGGCGATAAAATCAATTACCCCGTCGAGTAAAGCTTGCCAAAGTATTTCGTTATCGCGGGGTTCGCGCAAAGGCGGATTCATCTGAGCTAAACTGCCAATTGTTTGATAGGCGCTGGTATTTAACAACAAATGCTGTGGCGTAACTTCTGCTGTCACCCAAGTCGGTTTTTCCTGGCGTAACAACTCAGCTTCATCCCCCGTGGAAAGGTGCAGAATGTGCAGACGCCGCTGATATTTGTTAGAAAGTTTTAATGCTAGCTGAGTTGCTAATAAAGCTGCTTGATTGTCTTGAATTTGGGAGTGAATCGCGACATCGGAAATTCCGGCAAATTCCTGACGCCTCTGGTTGATTCTAGCTTGGTCTTCTGCGTGCACGGCAATTAGTCGATCGCCCTTGGCAAAAATCTGCTCTAAAGTTGCTTCTCCATCGACCAACAACTGACCGTGCATCGAACCCATAAACACCTTAATTCCCGGCGTCGGATTCGCATTCAACAAATCCGGCAAATTCTCCGGCGTTGCACCAATAAAAAAGCCGTAATTCACCAAACACTTCTCGGCAGCGCGAGTTAGTTTATCATCTAAGGCAGCTTGGGTTGTGGTCAGAGGTCGTGTATTCGGCATTTCCAGAAACGATGTCACGCCGCCTTTAGCGCAAGCACAGCTAGCCGTAAACAAGTCTTCCTTGTGTTCTAAACCCGGTTCCCGGAAGTGTACCTGGGGATCAATTACTCCGGGTAACAGAGTTAAGCCTTTCGCATCTATTTCTCGATCGCCAGATTCGACAATTTCCGCAGCAACCTTGACAATTTTGCGATCGCATATTTGTACATCTCCTACCAAAAACTCACCATTGGGCAAAAGAATGCGAGCGCGACGGATTAACAAACTTGATTGGGTAGTCATAAGATATCCTTAATTCAGTAAACAGCGTGCTAGCATGGAAGCATTATTAAGTTTATAATTCGTATCCAGCTCAGTCACTACAATACCCTATGACTCGTCTAGACAAGTCAGCCGACGAAAAACCTCCGCAAGACACCGAAAATCCTTGGATCGAAGGAATTAAGACGATCGGCTTAGCAGCATTTTTAGCCTTTGGTATCCGCACCCTGGTTGCCGAAGCACGCTACATTCCCACCGGCTCGATGCTCCCAACCTTACAAATTAACGATCGATTAATTATAGATAAGGTCAGCTATCGATTCCAAGAGCCCCAGCGAGGAGATATTATTGTATTTATGCCTCCCGATCCGGCTAGTTTGTGCACGGGACAGCCGCCACCGATCAAAGATGCCTATATCAAGCGAGTGATCGGACTGCCGGGGGACAGTGTGGAAGTCAGAGAAGGAAAAGTTTTTATTAACAAGCAGCCGCTACAGGAAAAATATATTGAAGAAATTCCGCAGTATCCCTACGGGCCTGTAGTTGTAGCTCCAAATTCTTACTTGGTACTCGGCGACAACCGCAACGCAAGCTGTGACAGTCATTATTGGGGCTTTGTACCCAAGCAAAATATCATCGGTAGGGCAATTGTCCGTTTCTGGCCACTCAACCGCACAGGTTCGATCGACCCCACGCCCCTTTATCCCGCTAAAAATTAGCTCTAACGGAAAAAAGAAGGAAGAAGCAAAAAAGCCCATTCAATAATAGCAATGATTTAGGTGATTAAGAACATCCTAATCGTCTTATCGTTTGCTATACAAAACGCTAAGGATATTAGATCCCCGACTTCTTTAAGAAGCCGGGGATCTAAGCTGACTGGCTGGATCAATTCTAAAATCTAAAATCTAAAATTTAAAATCACCTGGCGTTTCGCGATCGAGAACTTTCACAACTTTGTTATACATCTCCTCAGCTTGTTGCGGCGAATTGCCGATACTCGTCACTCCCAATTTGCCAAACTCCGACAAACAACCCATTAAATGAAACACACTGCCCGTCTCTGTACCGCTGTCAAAGTGCAGTTGATTGTCAGCAATAATATCCATCAAATCGTTCGGTAATAATCCCCGATAGCGCTCTTTTTTCAAATTGTCCGAAGCGACATAATATTTCGGACGGCCCTGCTGGCTGTAAAATAATCCGGTAGTACGCTCGTAACGACCGTTTGTTAACAGCTTCAAAGCCATAAACGGATGAGTTGTACCTCCTTTACGTAAGTTAATTTCTATTGCTTGAATATCCCATTTTCCGTCGGATTGCTTTACAGCGAGAAAATCTACTCCAAATCTTTCTAAAGCGCCTTTTTTAGCTAAGTTTTGCCCGACTTTCCATCCCAATTCTTGCAACGCCAGCCGATAAGATTCGTCCGCCGGAAATCGGCAACCCAAGAAAATTTGACCGTCTGGGCCTCCTAAAATCTGGTCGTGAGTGGAGAGAATTTCTACTTCGCCGCTGGGAATAATTCTGCCTTGAACGCTGGGGGAGAACTTTTCTTCTCCTTCGATAAATGCTTCGGCAATTGCCCCTAATTCTGGAATGCGGCTGCTAAAGTTTTCCCAGGTTTCGCCTTTGGATTGAAAGCGTAAATTATGGAAGTGATCGCCAATTGCCTTCGCTCTTTCTGTATGCGCTTTACCTGCCAGGGATTTGAGGTCTAAAATTGCATTCCCTTCACCCGAAAAACCTTCATTTAACTTAATTACGATCCGCTGCAAATGTGGCTGCCGTTCCCACAACCCTGCGGCAGCTTCTGCTAAATCTTCCGCATTCCAAACCAACTCGGAACCGTCAGGATAAGGCACGCCACATTCTTGGAAAATTTGCCTGCTACCGCTTTTTGTTCCCCAGTATAACAGATCGGGATCGCTGGCCCACAAAGGAATCCCCAATTGAACAGATAACTCGCGTTCTAAGGGCGTCGAGTTATAACAAACCATATAAGATTTTTTCGGCCGTACTGCTTGACGAATGCGCTCCATCAAGCGGGGGCGCTCTAAAATTTTCTGGGTGAGGGATTTGGCAGAAGCATCGTAAGCACTGAACAGCAAAAGCCGATCGCGCGCGTGAGAAAACGGAATTCCCGGCAGCAATTGCAGGTAATAATCCACAATCATCGGGTGCAAGGGTTCCGAGGTAATGTAAATTAAGCGCGTGTGGGGATTTCGCAGGCGAATTAATGAAAATAAATGTCGCTCTTCGTAGTGGTAAGCACCCTCAATTTTCCGCATTTCTTGCTGATCTAAGCTGACAGAAGGAATGATAATAATGTCACAATCTCCGCTGTCGAATTCTTCTATCGCTCGCCAACGCTCGCGTAATTCTGTCTGAAGATTGCGAAACTTCTGCGCGGATTCGGAAGATGAATTATTTAACTCTTGCATTGCTTTTTATCCTAAGTATTCAAATAATTATTGCTGATCGTGTCGGGTGTGTCAGCCCCAATATTTGAGACAAGTCACACACTTTTTTGTCTAACGCACCTTACCGGGAGAATTGACAAAAATGCCAAAATAGTGATTTAAGGTGCGTTAGTCGAAATATTTGAGGCCACTCAAACAGTTTTTTCTGCCCACGCCCAAAAACCGATACCGTGCCACGTAATCCTATCGTGAATATCCAAAAATTTTAGACCAAAGTTTAATCTCCCAGATTCATTTGTGGAATAAATCTAAAATCTAAAATCTAAAATCCACTGACGCACCCTACTGGGGACGATCGTCTATTTCTCTCAATCTGCTCTAAGAAGCTCGCCTCGCTCGAAAAAGTCTGGCATACTGCAATATTGGCTCTAAGCGGCGTTGATTTTGCTTGAGAGCCGATCGCAATTTTTCCGAGGGGCGGAACACCAGCGGAGCCGAATATTTGTTCAGCATCTCGATTTCTGGCGACTGGCTCATCAGCATCAGCCGCACGTCTTTGTCGAGCAAATAACTCAGAGACAGCAAATCTCCCATGTTCGTAAAATCGTTGCCGCGATCGCTAATTACAATTGTATCTTTAATCGATCGGTTAGCTATCGCCTCTTTGTTAATAATTTTCGCAACTTCAGCATTAAAATAGCTCAAGTCTTTGCTCCACCAAGTATCAGAAAAAGCGCTGACAGTACAGGATGCTATACTTGCTGTAAAAACCAGGGCTAAAATGACTTGCCAAAACCGCTGCTGAGTTTTCACGTTACTGGCGAGCAAGTAAGCAACTGCTAGCTGCACTCCCGGAAAGCACGAAATCAGATAACGGCTGACTGCCGAACGTTTGCCACCTAGGATGAGATCCGGTAAAGCCAGGAGCAAAAAAGGTACAAAAATTGATGTTACAATAAACAGCCAAGTTGAACTGCTAGTGCGGCGGCAGATTGTGTAAAGGGCTGCCGCAAATAACAGCAAAAATGGCAATCTCAGCAGATAAGTCCAAATATTATCAAACCCGAAGTCGAAGTCAAAAAATAAAGCTGTAAAGCTGAGTGTCCACAATTTGACAAGATACAGCCAACCCGGAGATACTCGCGTCCAATCTGTCGTAGCTGATGCTCGTCCCAGGTTGGTCGCCAGCACGTAAATCCAGGGGATATACAATATTAAAGCTGCTGTTACTGCTAAGAAAAATTGAGAATTAGTGACGTGACCGGGCAATTTTGTTTTTTTGACAAACAACCAGTAAGAAATTATAAAAACTCCGTGTCCAATGAGTGTTAAACTGAAGAAAGGGTGAGTGTAGAAACCAAGGGCGATCGCCAACGAGTAAAATACCCAATTTTGCCAATCCCGCAACCGCACTGCTCTCAGCAGCAGCCAACTGCTCCCAATAACTGTGGCTGTCAGCAAACTGTACTGCCTTGCGGTCTGAGCAAACAAGATGTCAAAGGGAGATAAAGCCAAAAGTGCTGTTGCTAATAACGCAGCCAAATTCGAGGCGAAAAGTTCCTGAGCTAAAGCGTACATCAAAGGCAGCGACAGCAAACTCAATAGTGCTGGCAAACTGCGAGATGCTGTTAGAGAACTGCCAAACTGCTGCATCCACCAACGAGCCATGAGAAAGTATAAAGGCGGATGCTGCGGGTCTTCTAGTGCTAAAGAACGAATTGTGTCTGCTTCTGTACTTCCGGGTTTAATCCGCTGATATTTTTGCAATTCTGGTGCGGGAAAAATCCGGTTTTGGAATAGTTCGTCGTCAATTTCTTGGCGGGTGAAACCAGCGGCGCGGATTGATGTGTAAACTTCGTCGTGCCAGTACAGTTTGCGATCGATCTCAAAAAACCGAAATCCGATACCTAATAAAATGCCGATCGCCAATAAGTTCATCAGCCAACGGGAATTTTTGGTATTTACAGATGTGTCTTGATGTGTTGTAGATCCCATGCTTGTTCTAATTGTGGCGATTCCCTCCGGGATAGCTACGCTTCACGGAATTTGGAACTGTAGATCATCTTAAACCTCACTCAAGGGGCGATCGATCGATACCCACTATAGCGGTTCTCAAGCGTAGTGAGGTATGCCCCATGCCCCATGCCCCATGCCCCATGCCTTATAGATCAGAGCCTTGTGAAAGCTGGCGAGTGGCCGAGGCCTCCCCAACATCAAGAATCTTCAACCAAATGCTCCCAGAACCTCCAGACCCCAAAAATAACTGCTAACATACGTGTTGTACAGTTAATCAACAAGCTCCGCAAGGGGTCTACCCGCGTACCGCAAATGGCAAAAAAAGAAGCGTCTATAAAAACTTCCACTGAAAACTCAGAAAAGCAAAAAGCTCTAACTTCCGTACTCTCCCAAATCGAGCGCAGCTTTGGCAAAGGGGCGATCGTCAGATTGGGAGACTCCACTCGCATGAGGGTAGAAACCATTCCCACCGGAGCCCTGACACTAGACATTGCTTTGGGCGGCGGTTTGCCAAAAGGTCGAGTTATTGAAATTTACGGCCCGGAAAGTTCCGGTAAAACCACTCTAGCTCTCCACGCGATCGCCGAAGTCCAAAAATCCGGCGGTATCGCAGCCTTCGTCGATGCCGAACACGCCCTCGATCCAACCTACGCCTCAGCTTTAGGCGTCGATATTGAAAATCTCTTAGTTTCCCAGCCGGATACCGGCGAAATGGCCCTAGAAATAGTCGATCAACTCGTCCGTTCCGTCGCCGTCGATATCGTAGTAATTGACTCCGTAGCCGCCCTCGTCCCCCGCGCCGAAATCGAAGGCGACATGGGCGACTCCCACATGGGTTTGCAAGCGCGCTTGATGAGTCAAGCTTTGCGGAAAATCACCGGCAATATCGGCAAATCCGGCTGTACCGTCATCTTCCTCAACCAATTGCGGCAGAAAATCGGCATAACTTACGGCAACCCGGAAACCACAACCGGCGGTAACGCACTCAAATTCTACGCCAGCGTGCGGCTCGACATTCGCCGCATTCAAAGCTTGAAAAAAGGTACCGAAGAATACGGCAACCGCACGAAAGTTAAAGTTGCTAAAAATAAAGTTGCTCCACCTTTCCGCATTGCCGAATTTGACATTGTATTTGGCAAAGGCATTTCTACTTTAGGCTGTCTGACTGACTTGGCAGACGAAATGGGAGTAATTCTGAAAAAAGGTTCTTGGTATAGCTACAACGGAGAGAACATAGCTCAAGGACGAGACAAAGTGATCCAGCACATGGAGAAAAACATCGATTTCAAAAATGAAATTGAGGAGCTAGTTAAAAAGAAACTTGAGACTGGTGCTGTGGTTTCTGCTAATTCTGTCGCTCCTGTTGAGGTAGATGAGGTAGATGAGGTAGATGATGTAGATGATGTAGATGATGTAGATGATGTAGATGGTTTGGACGAAGAAATCTAAGTTTTTTAGTCCTCAATTATTACTCGTTTACTGGTTGTTTACTGATTGTTTACTCGTTACCAGGCTGGAGCGAAAGTAACACTCAACAGCTACCTAGAGCCTCGAATTTAATTTTCGCTCGCGAGGCTCTTCCTCTAGGTATCCGTTCCCAGGCTCCAGCCATAGAACCAGTAAATTGACCGGACATGATATGAGATCAGGATTGCCGAATATATTGCGGATTGCTATACTTGTACAGTAAGTAGTACAAGTGTCAAGTACATGAATATTGTTTCTTTTAGCGAAGCGAGAAATAACCTCAAGGCTGTTTTAGACAGAGTAGTGGAAGATACGGACTATACCATCATCACTAGACGGGATGCGGAGGATGCGGTGGTGATGTCGCTAGAGTTCTTTAATAGTTTGCTGGAAACAGTTCATTTACTCAAATCTCCCGCCAATGCTGCCCATTTGGAGCGTTCTATTGCTCAGTTTAAGCAGGGGAAAGTGGTAGAGCGAAATTTGTTGGATGACTAGAAAGTTAGCATGGACGGATGAGGCTTGGGGCGATCATTTATATTGGCAAGGGCAAGATAAGAAAACCTTAAAACGAATTAACAAGCTAATTGAGGCAACAATCCGATTGCCGTTTGAGGGGATCGGAAAGCCCGAACCACTGAGGGAGGATCTGGCTGGTTTTTGGTCGCGGCGAATTGATGATACGAATCGATTAGTTTATGCTGTGGATGACGAGTATCTAACGATTATCTCTTGTCGATACCACTATTCTGATTGACCAAGAATTTCTTAATGGTACCCGCCACGTGATTTATCAGTGGAATCAATCCAAAATATAAAATCTAAAATCCTCAAGCCCCCGCATTTATCCGTGGGGTCAATCTAAAACCTAAAATCTAAAATCTAAAATCGATTGACATCCTCCTTAGCCTAATTAGCTATGGTGCGGCGTTTTTGTTTAACAGGAAAATCGGCGATTCTTTGAGCAGTTTAATTTTAATTTTATGACGATAGCGAGTTTCTATTTAACGAGCGAGCGTAACTTTTGTCACGCTATGTAACTTTTGCAGGATAAACAGGGATGAGAGGGTACTCCTGTGCATGGCAATTGTTATGCAGTGATCGATTGTTTAGTAGTGAAGCCACAAAATAACGCGGACTTTTTATTTAAATTGCATATTCGAGGCGGGCGAGACGCCCACCCCACTCATTGTTTTATTGTTTTTTGACATACAATTTAAATCCACAACAGCTTATCCCAACAGAATTGTTTTCAAAATACTCCTTCTAAACTGGATTCATGTCTTTTGGTCAGCCGCGTGGCTCTGACAGGGGAACTGGGAGCCTCTCATATTGGTAAAAATACTTCTTCTGGCTCCTTCCTTCTGCCTTCTGCCTTCTGCCTTCTGCCTCTGGCCTCAAAACTCCAATTTTGGGCTTGGCTGCTTTCATTGAGATGCTCTCTACTTACGATTACTTATTCAGGCATAGAAACTGGCTGAATGTATTGAGTATTAGCGCGCACATAACAGCCTTGTCTTGTGAGCAACCAGGGTTGACCGTTCGCCATCGTAATAGCATTTGCTCCCCTGAGTTCAGCAGCAACTGTATCTTTATCCGCGCGGTAAACTTGTTGAATTGCTCCGTTTGCGGTCTTGCGACAGTTGAGTTGTCCATCTCGCGAGGTGACACGCCAAGCAGGCCAAGTTACAAAACCATTTGTTGGACTCGACCAAGTATTAGCATTGCTAGAAGTATAGTCGCCACTTGCATTAGGACGCGGTAAAGCTTCGACTAAATTTACTTTAAATGTCTGGCCAATAGAAGGACAATTTTCTCCTGCTTTCACCTTCCAAGTAACTTCGGCTCCCAATTGGCTGCTTCTTCCAACTTGACGCCTGACAATGGCAATATCTCCAGAACAAACAATTTTTCGGCCAGGGCCGGTCGCACTGTCTTTAAAAGTCCCATTGTAATAGTAAGAGCCTGCTGCTCCTTCGGAACGGGTAATTTGAATATTGCCCAAAAATTCCCGATTGCCTACTTTGGTCAAGTAAAAACCGCTGCGATTGTTTCCTTTTTCTGACAAGTTTAAAGTAGTTTTACCGTTAGGATTAACATAAGTGGTAGCGCTAGCAGCAGCGCACCAAATTAATGACACAACTCCTGTGGATAACAAAATGGAAAGTTTTTTCACAGCAACACCTTGTATGATATGAATCTCTACTTTATTTATAGCTGTTGGTGAAAATACTTGACCAGTCGCTCAAATGAGTGACACTCATTTGAGCGACAGCGCACTCGTCTGACCCTGCGTGCGGACTCTCCCCGGCATCAAATCTGCATAACTTCACCTTGCTTCAGCTCTCTTCCACTCTCTTCACTTGTATGCACTTGCATCACGATGCCTACAAGCTTCAACTTCTGACTCATTGCAGGTTCCAATAATTAGCAGCAGAATAAATTTATATACGTAAGTAAGGGAGTTCCAATCACCGCTAAATACTGTGGATTTTACGGGTACTCCCCGGTGGGTCAAGTTGCGATTACAAACACTAGGGCGATTTTTACAGGTAGCAGATTTCCAATCTAAGAATGCTTGTAAAGAAATGTAAAAGCTCCTGATCGCCGATTGGTTTGACAGAAAGTACGATTTTTAAGCGGAGTCGGTAAAAAAAGTAGTCTGGATTCAGCGCAAAAATGAACTTGACCAACACAAATTAATTTGCTCGAAACTTAAATCCTTGTTGAATGGATAATAAATCATGGCTGACGGTCAATTAGGAGTTATATTAAAGATGGCTCAAACAATTAATCCTCAAATTGAGAGCGATCGACACTTTGAAATAGACTTGGCAAAATTGCGCCAACTGCCAGCAGGAACATTAGGGTGCGAAGTGGCGCGATTTCTAGACGAACAAGGCTTTGAGCCGATCGCATCGGGAGACTGGCTTCAGCGAAACCACGACGTTTAACGGGTTCTGACTGGTCTTTCAGCTTCAACAGAAGATGAATTTATACTTCAAGCGTTTACTCGTGATCAAGTATTTCTTCCTTCTTGTGCGATTTTAGTGTTAGTTGGACTGATCAGCGGAAAATGCGCGATCGGGCAAATTATCAAAGGCTTAAAACACGGAAAATTAGCCACTCGGTTAATTAATTGGGACGTTGCATCTGATTGGGAAACTCCTTTATATGAAGTTCGAGAAAAACTCGGAATTCTACCCTTAATTGATTAGATTTTCACTCATTACCTCATTACAAAAGTATGCAAAGCACAAGTTACAAACCGGAAATTAGCCTGAGTCCGCGGGAAAGAGCGATCGCGCAATTAGTAGCCCAAGGCCTGCCCAACAAATGTATTGCCAAAAATTTAAATATCAGTCACTGGACGGTTGCTACTTACGTGAGGAGGATTTTTATCAAACTCGGTGTTTGTTCCAGAACTGCGATGATTGCACTGCTGATCCAAGAAAATTTGCTCTGGGACTAATAAATAAGGAATGAGAATTAAATAACTTCCACTCTTGAAAGTGGGATGGGCGTCCCGCCCGGCCAAAAAGGACGGGCGGGCCGCCCATCCCACACTAACACTTAACATTGTAAG
>NZ_JAUBPI010000108.1:0-18737 GCF_036700645.1 Microcoleus sp. S36b_A4
AATCGCACTGCCAGTATGTGACAATTGGCATCCGGTCGAGGGCGACGATTTTCGGGAGTGTTTGGCTGAGTCTTATCTATTTTTTCATTGGGATAACTGTTTCGCAGTTCTCCCGTCGGATCGTCTTCAATACACTGCCATAGTTTGCGACCGATGCGCTGCTTATTGTGAGCTTGTTCTCTCTCGATGAGTTGCTCAATCCCATTTTTTGTGGTATCGTCTATCGGTTGTTGAGCCTCAAATTCTTCCCCTGGGTTGCTCGTAATCGGAGTATCAAAACTAACAGTAAAAATCTGTTGCTGCATCCGGCGATATTGGTCATAGACCTTGTTCTTGAGAGTTTTATTGAACCGCTGAACTACTCGGGTTCGCAACACATCAACAGCGAGATTGTCGAGGTCAATTGCCCGCAAAAATACCGAAAGCGTTTTGATAAAACCGCAATAAGCTTCCTGCATCATTTCCTCTAAATCAATATTAGGATAAGGATGCTTGCGAATTCCGGGCAAATCGGGAATGAGTTGGCACAATTGATTTTTGAGTCTTTCTTTTTCCTGACTCCCCTCTGGCGAGTCTTTCAAGAGTTGTAGAAGTTGGCGTAACTGTTCGTCGGTGTTCACTGGCACGTTCGGATGACATCGAGATAATTCGATTTTCCCAGGGAAAATAGCGCTGTAACGTGCCAACAGTAACAAAGTCAACGAAATCGGTTTGAGTTCCCAACCCGTGGGTGGAAGCAACAAGCTGAAACTTGCCGCTACAGGAACTAAACCTGCTAAGGGTTCGACGGGGGTATCATGTCTCGTCATAGTCCAGTTTTTGCGTGTTGATACTCTGATATCGCAGGTTTTGGCGGCTTTATGCAGAATTGAGCAAAAATTTTTCGTAAAGGCAATGCGATAAGGACTGAAGTCCTTACTACGAAATTAATCCGGTGTAAAATTAACAATCATAGGGACTTCTCCACTGCGCTTTTGAAGGGATATCGCAGGAGTCACCCAGTTTATGCACATTCCAAAAATAAATCATATCAAACCCTATTGATACCAAAGGATTTGATATGAAGCGAATTCTATTAGCCAGGATTTGGTATAACGCAGTTTCTACAATTTGTCGATCGACCTTTTGGCTTGATCGGCCAGATTTTTCACCGCATTTTTTGCATCTTCTGCTGCGTGGCGGGCGGCAGCTTCGGCTTGTTTGGCTTTACCTTCAACCTGGTCTTTTCTGTTGCCCGTGATACTACCGAAAATTTCCTGAGCTTTGCCTTCTAAATTTTTGCCGATCGCCTTAGCTCTGTCTTCTGCACTCATAATAAGCTCCGTTTGGCAAGTTGCTATAGTAACATTGTAAAATCAACTCGCCTGCAATTGCCTTTAACTTCATATTAATTTATATTCTGCTTGACCTCGGTCTTCTTCTGATGACTTACTTAGTGCAAATTCCTCCCTCAAAAAGCGAAAGATTCCTTTTTTTTACCACTGAATACGTCGGCAAAATTCGTCATAACTGAGATGTTGCACCATTCTCCAGAACGGGCAAGATGCCCGTTCCACAAAAGATAAATTTTCTTGTGGAACAGACCGGAAAGCCTCTTCATAAAAGCCTAATTGAGAATGGTGCAAAATTCGTCCTAAAAAACTATTTCAAACTCGCCGCAGCAACTTTAATCGGTTCGAGCAATTCTAACGGCAAATGCAGCATATTCAATTGGGTGCTATCTGCTGCTTTCCTTTCAGGATCGGGGCCGTGATAATCGCTGCCACCAGTTGCCAGCAAACCGTAATGAAGACACAAATCTTTCAACTTTTGAATTTGGCTATAACTGTGGGTGGGATGGTATACTTCAACTCCCATTAAACCCGCATCTACTAATTCTTGTAAAACTTCCTCAACACCGCCGCCGCGAAATAAATAAGGGTGAGCCCACACCGGTACTGCGCCGCAACTTTTCAGTAAATCAATACCTTCGACGATCGAGAATTTCTCGTAATGAACATAAGCCGGGCCGTCATCTCCCAGCCAGCGATCGAATGCTTCCCGCGATGATTTCGCGTGACCCGCTTTTACAAGTGCAGAGGCAATGTGAGGCCGTCCCGGTGCCATTCCTGGGGATGTTTTTGGCAGTTTGATCGCGTATCCCATTGCTGCTAATTTTTCGACCATTTCCTGCGATCGGCGAAACCTTCCTTCCAGGCGATCGTTCAAAGGAACTCGCAACTTATTTGCATCGGGATAAAAACCTAAAATGTGCAGCGATCGGCCGTTGTGAACGGTGCTGAGTTCGAGTCCAGGCACGATTTCTATACCGTGCAAAGCAGCAGCGGCGAAGGCTTCATCCCAACCCGACATCGTATCGTGATCCGTGACGGCCAAGGCCCGAACCCCCGAAGACGCGGCGGCGGCTACGAGTTCGGCAGGGGTGAGAGTGCCGTCGGAATAAGTAGTGTGGCAGTGGAGTTCTAGCATTTTTTTCGGTAAGTTAAAGTCTGTGAAACCTGCAATTATTCCCCTCACTCATGTGACATATATCGTCATACTATTTTAGATTTTAGATTTTAGATTTTAGATTGGGAATGAGTGATGATATAAGGGTTGAGAGTTTGTCTACTGTTGCATTTTTTTTCAGAACTGGTTTCACGGCCAGCAACATTTTTTTTATTTTTATCGTTATTTGTAATAAATAGTTGCGCCTTTAATTTGTACACTTATGCTTATTCAAACTCTGGATGACATGGGTATTCAGCCCGCCTTTTCCGTTGAATTTGGATGGAGAACAGCTTAGCTATTTCTTGATTTCTCGCATTGGGTAAAGGACACCCTCTGGCAATTTGGGAGGAACCGGCGATATTTCAATACTTTGTATGTTGTGAACTGGGATAACTACCAGTTTATCTGCCAATTCGAGAATTATCGGGTCTGCCGTCAACATTTTGTGCAGGCGAGTGCCTAAAGTTGCTTGCTCTCCTACTGTTCCCTCTGGCGCAATGAACTGGAAGTGTTGCTGTTTGCCGTTGGTATAGTGGATTGTCAGATTGATAATTCCTTCTTGGTTGGTTGCTTGCATAATTTTTTTCCCTAACAGTCGATCGGGACTTCGCAAAATTAACAATAAATCAAAACTGGCGATCGCACCACCGTTGGAAAGCTCGTTGCAAAGCTTTTGACCAAACGAGGCTGTCGATATGAAAGTTCGCGTGCTGCTAATTTTATCACAAAAACTGTACGGAAACTCGCCAACTTACCTAGTATACAATTGGCAGTCGCGCTGTCTTTGCTCCTCAATGCGCGAGAGCCTTCGCCAGCAATATTGGGTCGATCGGGCTTTCTTCTATGCCAGTTGGCAAAGTGGCTCAATTTAGCCTCTGTAACGACTTGACTCAAAGCGGTCTCAAGTCATACAGCAGAGGTATTTGAGGGCTTTGGGTGTCAAGGTTTTTCGAGGTGGTAACTGTGGAGGTTAGGATAGTGGCATTCTGCTGTCACTGCCGTAGAGGATTTTTTTATAAATTAATAACATAACATTCAGGTACAGCTTATGAAATCCACACTTTGTTTTCCCGAAACTTCTCTTCACTCTAACGCAGTCACTGTTAATAATAATGCTATTGACTCTTGTATCCTTACAGCTTGGATTGACTTAGTAGGAGGAGACTTTGATAATTTGGGAGGAGATGATTGGCTTCCCTTGTGCGGCGACATTGATGACGGCGAAATTTACCGCGAATGGTTTTTGTGGCAAGACAGCGAAGTAACTCAAGAGTGGGAAGCTTACGATCCCATTACTAATTATCGAGTTGTGGCACCTAGCCGAGAAATGATGATTGCTAAAATCGACCAAATAGAAGATTCCAGAAAAGTTTAGCTGTTCGGGATAACGTTAAATCTTGATGTTCAACTTTAATATAAATTCTGTAAGCCCACCCGGTTTCTGTGCCTAAAAGCATTAAAGAAACCGGGTTTTTAAGACCACAACAGTAGGTTTGGGTTTATTTATACGGGCAAGACCTAATAATTTATGTCGCTACTGTTTTTTGTTTTTCTCGTTCTAATTTGCGATTCTTCAATGCTGCTAGATTTTGTTTAATCGTGTCGATCGCAAATCCAGCCTCTTGCTGTTGATATAATTCGCTGGCACGGATAAAATCTGCAACAGCCTCGTCATCCGAGCGCAAATTTGCAAAAGCTAAGCCGCGATTGTGGTAAGCTTCTGCCAAGGTTGAAACTTGTTCTACAGCGCTGGTAAATTTATCTTTTGCTTTGCGGTACTTTCCTGACTGATAAGCCTGAATTCCTTGTTGAAAATAAACGGAAGCTTTACTACCGCTGTCGGTATCGGGAAATTCTGGGTAAGTTAAAATTGGTTCTTTAAAGAGTACAGAAATGCTGCCCTTGCCGAAGTAAGCCCAAGTCATTGTTCCAAACCCAATCCCCAGCACGAGGGCAATAATGACAGACAGAGCAATAAAATTGGTGAGTTCCATAGAGCAATATTTGTTGTATTATAATATGATAAGTTAATTCTTAACTTCTGCACCAATGGCTGCGCGGATTTACCTTAACTGGAAATGGTTTTTCGGATCGCTAGCTTTAGTATTGTCGATCGGCTTAATGATTGCAACTACAAGTTCTGACGCAGCAACCAACCCGCAAACTCAAGCAGGGTGGCAATTTTTGCAGCGGGGTGAGAGGGGGTTGGTGGTAGCAATGCGACACGCGATCGCCCCAGGCACCGGAGATCCTGCTAACTTTAAGTTGGGCGACTGTTCCACCCAGCGCAATTTATCAGCACAGGGACAAACCCAAGCCAAGCAAATTGGAGCAGAATTTCGCAACCGCAACATTAAAGTTGCCAGAGTTTTATCGAGTCAGTGGTGTAGGTGTTTGGAAACAGGAAAATTGATAAATTTAGGCAAAGTCGAACCGTTCCCAGCGCTGAACTCGTTTTTTAGGGACAGCAGCACAGAAGCCAGACAAACAGCGACAATCCGCAAATTAATTGTTGACAACCGCAACACTAAAGGCGCGATTATTATGGTAACTCATCAAGTAAATATTACCGCTATCACTGATATTGTACCGCAAAGCGGCCAAGCTGTAATTCTCAAAGGAACTCCAAAAGGTAAAATCCAAATAGTCGGACGAATTGGAGGATTTTAAAGAGATAGAAAGTTATAATATTACCAATTCCCCATTACCAATTTATATGAGTTTCCAATACAGCGCCGCCCTAGTTACTTTAGCCGACCTTGATAAAGAAGTTCTCGTTAAATTTTACACAAAATTTCTCGACATAGAACCAAACCCTTACATTCCCAATACTTATGCTGAATTTCAACTCCCAGGCTTAAGACTAGGCATATTCAAACCCAAAGATTCCCACAAATCGGAATTTGCAAATCGAGCAAAAACAGGCATGAGTCTGTGTTTGGAAGTCAGCAATCTCGAAACTGCGATCGCCCGAATTTGGGCTTTAGGTTATCCGCCCAGCGGAGAAATTATCAAAGCTTCTCACGGTCTAGAAATCTATGCCTTCGATCCTGCCGGGAACCGCATAATTTTACATCAATCTCAGGAGAATGTAGGATGATGGCTAATTATTGGTGAACTCTCGCTCTTGGCTTCTCTTCCTTCGCGTCCTTTGCGTCTTCGCGGTTAGTTCAAAAAAACATCTAATTCACAACCCGCTGAGGATTGCTATATAAGTTATGCAATTGCTTCACCACCTTCGCAATCACATTGTCAAACCCGCCTCTACCAATCAAAACGGCTTTAACTATCTAATCAGTTCAGCAAAACTATAAAAACTGATAATTAATAACAGCAAGGCTGTCAGGTGAGTTAGTTGAAATTGAGGCCGCGGGCCGATGGATTCCCGCACCAAAATTGAAAAAGACGAACCAATTATATAACTCAAAGACAGCGTTAAATACTGCCACTGCAATGTTACACTCCACAGCCCCAGCAACATCATCGCCAAAGTCAACATTACCAACTCAACAAAGCGAGGCGGATTGTGCTGAGTAGACAGAATCAAAGTGTCCAACCAATATTGCCAAGGTCTCATGTTTTAGCGATCGAGCTTTTGGATTTAGCCTTCTAGCTTAACCTACGATCGCCATTCAGTTTGTTGCTGCAAACACCTTAAAGCCTCCGCCGTCTCAACCTGCGGAAATTGCCCATAAAAGCGACTGACACTGTAAAAAGGGTGAGGAGTCTCCAGAACGATCAACTTATCGGCCATCTGGGCCAAAAATCCCATCAAATCTGCCGGGGCGACAGGCGCGCAAATCCACAAAGCCATCGGTTGCTGCGACTCCAAAGCCTTAGCCGCCACAGCCATCGTCATCCCCGTCGCAATGCCGTCATCTACCAAAATCGCCAAAGCCCCAGCCGCGCTGATATTTGGGCGTCCAGGAGACAAATCTGCCAGCAGAGATTGAGCATTATTTTGAGCCAGGGGCAATGCTGATTTTTGCAAGCGTAAATTGTGCTGCTTTTGCTTTTCCCAGAGGACGTGACCATCAGCAGTTGCAGCGCCGATCGCCAATTCTAAATTATCTGGGCGAGTAATTTTCTTCGCAACAACCACATCCAAAGGACAGCCCAAGCGGCGCGCAATCGGCACAGCAACGGGCAAACCCCCGCGTGGCAAGGCGTAAACAATCGGTTTCACCGCCTGCTGTGTCATTAAACTCAACTTGCCGAACTCGTCCACAACTGCCTCGGCCAGTTTTTCGCCTGCATCGGCGCGATCGTCAAAAAACGGGTTAGAGAACATATTTTTGCCTGTACGAGCTCAACCAAACAATTGGAGATTGTGCCAGTGTTAATTGGAGATTATACGTGAGCGTAGCTATCCCGTAGCGAATCGACAGCATCGCACACAAGCTTGTAGCCAATCTCAAATCACCAAACCCGATCTAAACTATAAACTCTAGACTCGAAAAAATCTCCCTAATTGTAAAATGTATGTCCAGCGACTTGCAACTCAGCCTTTTTGACAACAATCAAAGTGCCACTTTCCAAACAGACTCAATACCAGCAAATGCCAAAATTCCCATTCCTCCCGGCACTTATCAAAATATGGAACAAATCGGCGAGCACTGCAACCGCTGTCACCGCTGCGAATTGGGCAACAGCCGCACTCACGCCGTCATCGGGCGCGGCAATCCTCAAGCCTCAATTTTGATTGTGGGAGAAGCGCCCGGACAAAACGAAGATGAAACCGGATTGCCCTTCGTCGGGCGATCGGGCAAACTGTTAGATAAGATTTTAGAATCCGTGGGATTGAGTGCAGAAACCGACGTATTCATTGCCAACGTCATCAAATGTCGCCCTCCCAACAACCGCCCTCCGACAGCAAAAGAAATCGAAGCTTGCAAACCTTACTTGCTCGAACAAATCCGCATCTTAGACCCCAAAATTATTTTATTAACCGGTGCAACAGCCCTCAAAGGTTTGCTAAGCGACAAGCGACCCATTAGTAAAATCAGAGGTCAGTGGATTGAATGGGAAAATCGTTTGTGTATGCCAATTTTTCACCCGTCGTACTTGTTGCGAAATCCCTCCCGTGAACCGGAAACTCCGAAATGGTTTATGTGGCAAGATATGCAACTAATCAAGGCTAAACTAGACGAATTCAAAGAGCAATTATAATATTTTTTGTTTGTGCTTTGTATGGGCGGGTTTCACGAACAATAATTGCCTAAAACAGATAATCTCTCTCGTAAACCCGCCCCCCACGGTAAATCCCTCAACCGAAAATTCCTGGCTTTTCTGATACCTCTGTCAGGAACAGGCAAGATGCCTGTTCCACAATAAAATTATTTTCTGTCAGGAACAGGCAAGATACCTGTTCCACAATAAAAATTATGTCATGTGGGGAGTAGGGGTTGGGCGTCTCGCCCGCCCGCAAGATGGGGAGCGTGTCATTTTTGCGATGAGTATAAATACTGGTTAACCCCACCATGACTTTTTTGCCGATCATCAGTATCAATAGTCGGGACAGTTTTTATATAGCCCAATGGCTTATGCTCGCTTGACTTTGAGCCACTATGGATAATTAAATTAATGTCAGCTCCACGCCTGACTTACATTTAATTCGACTTTTTTATGATCCTTGCCCCGCGTAAGCTTGTAGTATCGTTCCAAAAACTGTCCGGAGTATTGCAGTATAATAGGGAATAATTATCATCTCTTCCCACTTGATATATAATCATGAACAACTTTATTGAAGCTATTGGTGGACTAATAGGAATCCTAGCTTTTGTGAAAGGCATTCTTGAGTTCGTAGAGCTCAATAGGATAAGTAGATATGAGAAGTTTCATGAGATGAGCAAAAGATTCGATGAGAACGAGTCAATCCAGAAAGTCTGTGAGCTTTTGCATGATAGCTCTAGCAGCATATCAGTCACAAAACAGGAAAAAGAGGTATTTATCTGCTTTTTGGAAGAGATTTACTTTATGATTATGTCTGGTATAATGAAAAAGGAAATTGCACTGTACACATTTGGCTATTATGCAAGAGAAGCAATGCACAGCCAAAGATTTTGGCACGATCTTGATAGGGGGGAAGAGTATTACACAGTATTCCATAAATTCTGTCGAATGGTCTCTATCTTTGAGCCAAGCAAACTGGGAGTCAAGGAAACGCTGAAATACTGAGCACCATGAAGATAAATTCTTAGGTCACAATGTATTTTTGACTGTTATCATTTGATTTAGAATTGAGTATTTCCTAATTTAGAAGGTCAAACATATTCGGAATTTCCAACTTATCTATTTCCAGCTCGTGATTTATTAACAGCGGACATTATACTAGATATTATAAAAAAAGGTGTTATCAAAAAAAGAGGTACAAGTAATGACACAGGTATAAGTCCTACAACCATCGGCACTCCAACCCAAGGGTTAGAACTAACAAAAGACATGAAGCCGCTCCAATCCAGACTGTTAATTAGACCCCAACCAACAACCAACCGCAAGATGCCTGTTCCACAATAAAATTATTTTCTGTCAGGAACAGGCAAGATGCCTGTTCCACAATAAAAATTATTTCATGTGGGGTGGGCGTCTCGCCCTCCCAAAAAATGCAATTTAGTTGCGAGATAACTTATTTTTTGCATGACAATCGCGCAACCACAAACGAATAGCCTCAGCAATTTCGCTTTCACTATCTTGACTTAATAAAGGACGAATATCAGCCGCATTACCAAACCGAGAAACAAGTTTTGCCAATTCCCAACCGTTTTCCGTTTTAGTTAAAAACAACCAATGATATTGCTGAACTTCTACTCGTTTTCCCCCGCGATACTGCCGTTCCAAAGTAGTAATAAAAACTTGACTAGCATTTTCAGGAAGTGCATCTTCAAAAGTTAAAGGTAACGGTTCAAACTCCGGGCGGCCGGCTAAAATTATTTGAGGCAGCGCGTAACCGGATGGTGTGTTTTTGTTAGGAGAAAAGTGCGATCGCACAATTACGCGATTAGCATAACTCGGCAAATCTTGCAACAGGCGATCGACCAAAGTTTCTAAATCAGCGGGACAGGGCGATCGCGCTAACAAACCATACCGACTGGCATTTATACTGTTAGCATGATTTGTCACAAAATTAACTGCCAAAGTCGGGGTTGCAACCGCAGATATCAGCAGATAAACACAGATGAACGCAGATACAATTCTATTGGCGTTCATCGGCGTTCATCGGCGGTAAAAAACAACATTCATATTGTTATTCAATCTCTTCACAAATACGCGCAAAAGCCGCCACCGGATCGTCCGAAGCAGTAATTGGGCGCCCAATCACCAGATAATCCGCACCAGCTTTCAAAGCAGCTTTTGGAGTCATCGATCGCTTTTGATCGCCTCCATCAGCCCATTTCGGACGCACACCGGGACAAACTAACACAAAATCATCCCCGCAACTCATCCTTAACTGTTCCACTTCTTGCGGAGAACAAACCGCACCAGCTAAACCCGTTTCCTTAGCCAACAATGCCATGTGCAAAGCATATTCCGGCAACTCCAAAGGTATTTTCAACTCAAAAGCCAACTGTCGCGAATTCAAACTCGTCAACAGAGTAATTGCAATCAACTTAGGACTCGGTTTATCCACAGCCGCCGCCCCTTCAGTCAAAGCCAACTGTGCAGCTTTCAAAGCATCTTTACCACAAGTAGAATGGATAGTCAATAAATCCACATTGTACTTAGCAGCAGCCCGACAAGCACCAGCCACAGTATTCGGGATATCGTGAAACTTCAAATCGAGAAAAATCCGCTTTTCCCGCTGTTTTAAAATTTCCAAAATCCCCGGGCCGGAACTCACAAACAGTTCCAAACCCACTTTCCAGAAAGATACTTGCGGGAGTTTGTCAAGAAGTGCGATCGCCTCTTCTTGACTCGAAACATCCAAAGCAACAATAATTCGATTATCAGCGTTCATCAGCGTTCATCTTCAGTATTCATCTGCGGTTAAAAAAGAGATTCAAGACACCAATCGCACAAACTTATTCTTCCCCACCTGCAAAATCTTACCGCATAAATTAGCAGGTGATTCAAAAGTAAGATTAACATCAGAAACCCGATCGCCCTCCAACTTCACCCCGCCACCCTGCATCAACTTCCGCGCATCACCGCTGCTTTTACAAAGCCCGCTAGCACTGAGAATATAAAACAACTTAGCCGGAAACTGCACACTTGCCAAAGAAAACTCCGCCACAGCATCAGCTTGTCCTGCAGCACCTTTAACCAGCGCAATTGCATCTTGTTGTGCGCGTTCCGCCGCTTCCGAACCGCGATACTGGCGCACCACATCCACAGCCAAAAGTTTCTGTTTTTCTCGCGGATTTTCTGGCAATTCATCAAGTGGTAAATCTGTCAATAGTTCAAAATATTGGGCGATCGAACTATCAGCAATTTTCTCCAACTTAGAATACATCGTCAGCGGATCTTCCGACAAACCCACATAATTGTTCAAAGACTTCGACATCTTCTGCACCCCGTCAGTCCCGATCAAAATCGGCATCAGCAAACCAAACTGCGGTTTCATCCCAAAATGCCGCTGCAAATCTCTCCCCACCGCAATATTAAACTTTTGGTCGGTTCCCCCCAACTCCACATCAGCCTCCAAGACTACTGAATCGTAACCCTGCATGACTGGATACAGAAACTCGTGGAGGAAAATCGCATTTTCCTGCTGCATCCTGTTATCAAATCCCTCTTTAGCAAGCATCTGCTGCACCGTCATCGTGCCTAGCAGTTCCAAAATCTTCGCCATGTCCAATTTTGACAACCACTCGGAGTTATAGCGAATTTCCAAACGTCCGGGCGTCTCAAAATCTAGAATCGGACGCACTTGGTCTAAATAAGTCTTGGCATTTTCCGCCACTTGTTCGGCTGTCAACTGGCTTCGCATCTCGGACTTTCCTGTCGGATCGCCAATTCTTGCGGTAAAATCTCCGATGACCAGTACCGCTGTGTGACCGGCATCCTGAAAAGCTCGCAGCTTGCGGAAGCAAATGCTGTGTCCCAAGTGAATGTCCGACCCTGTGGCGTCGATTCCCAGTTTGACGCGCAACGGTCGATCGACTTTTGCCAGCAGTTGGGCTAAATTTTCGTCAGGGTTGCTAGAATCAGGTCGATCTGGAAAAATCTCGCTGACGCCGCGGTAAAGCGCTGAAAGGTTAGGAGTTATCATCGGGGAGCGATCGTCCATCATATTATTTTGCCAAAGTGCAGCAGAATTAGTTACACTCACTGGTTGACGCATAAAAACATAACTATCAAGCTACTATAATCCCAAAGCTGACCGGCTTTCATTAGCTGACCCCGCCCAAAAACGGATACCAGCCCCCGACAACAGTCGTGGAGATCCCCAAATTTTAGACTCTTGTTCAAACCCCCAGATTCATCTGTGGAATAAATCTAAAATCTAAAATCTAAAATCTAGAATCGACTGACAGTCTCTAGGGTTCGCATCTAAAATAAAAAGTCTTAAACACCAAATCGAGTGAGGAAGTGAAATCCACGTGTCAACCAACGCAGTCCGCAATAACACGGAAAACTCAGCCCCCGTATTTGAGTTTGTTCAGTCAGTCAGTAAAGTGACCGCCGGAACCATACTCAGCATGACAATGCTTGCCAGTTCCGTAGTCGCTGGTGGACTGGTTGGCTTAGCGATCAGCTTCCGCAATTTGCCAGATGTTCGGATCTTGCAAACCTACTCTCCCACAGAAACTACCCACATTTACGACATCAACGGCAAGCCGCTAGCCAGTATCCACGACGAAGCCAACCGGGATGTCGTACCCCTTGACCAAATCTCCCCGAACCTGAAACGAGCTGTTCTGGCGATCGAAGATAGCAACTTTTTCACCCACAAAGGCATCAACCCCGGCGGGATAGCCCGAGCTCTGATGGTCAACCTAGAGAAAGGTAGAACCGTTGAAGGCGGCTCGACTATGACTATGCAGCTAGTCAAGAACCTGTTTCTTTCTCCCCAGTCAAAATTTAGTCGCAAGGTAGCTGAAGCGGTAATGTCTATCCGCTTGGAGCAAATTCTCAACAAAGACCAAATTCTGCAACTATACCTGAATCAAATCTACTTAGGTCACAACTTGTACGGCGTAGAGACAGCCTCTCGAAGCTATTTCAACAAGTCCGCAAGTAATTTGACTCTTTCAGAAGCAGCGATGCTGGCCGGCTTAATTTCTGCCCCCGAAGAATACAGTCCTTTCGTCAATTACAAGTTGGCAAAAGAGCGGCAAACAATTGTTTTAGGCCGCATGAAGGATCTTAAATGGATTACGCCCGCCCAAGAGACTGCTGCCCGCCAGGAAAAAATTAAGCTAGGCAAAATTACCTCTTTTGGTGGCTCTCAAGTTCCTTACGTAACACAAGCCGTAGTCCAGGAACTGACGAGGCGTTTCGGGCGAGATGCCGTGGTTAAGGGAGGAATGCGCGTTCAAACCACGATCGACCTCAAAATGCAGCGCATAGCCGAAGAAACCGTCAAAGCGTGGCACAATCGGCTTTACTACCAAGGGCTGTTTTACGATCGCGAGGAAGGTCAAATTGCCCTAGCCGCCGTCGATCCACGCACCCACTTTGTCAAAGCAATGGTGGGCGGCGTCGATTACGAAAAGAGTCAGTTCAACCGCGCCATTCAAGCACGTCGCCAGCCCGGATCTTCTTTTAAACCTTTTATCTACTACGCTGCCTTTGCTAGCGGCAAATACAGCCCCGATTCAGTTGTCTACGACTCCCCTGTCGGCTACCGCGACGGCGACGGCTATTACTACCCTCAAAACTACGGCGGCGGCTTCTCCGGTGCAGTCAGCATCCGCAGAGCTTTGGAAGTATCTCTCAACATTCCCGCTGTCAAGCTTGGCCAAGAAGTCGGATTGAATAAAGTGATTGAGATTTGCCGCGTACTCGGCATCAGAAGTCCGATGGAACCGGTGATTTCTTTGCCCTTGGGTGCCGTTGACCTCACTCCTTTAGAAATGGCCGGAGCTTTTGCTACCTTCGCGAACAACGGCTGGCATTCTGACACCACGTTTATCGTACAAGTTACTGACAGCAGCGGCAACGTCTTGCTCGACAATACCCCCAAACCCAAATTAGTTCTCAACTCCTGGGCGGCCGCATCTGTCAACAGCGCCCTGCAAGGGGTAATTAACAGCGGAACGGCAAGGGCTGCTCAACTTGGGCGACCGGCTGCTGGGAAAACTGGTACAACTTCCTCAGAACGGGATATCTGGTTTGTGGGTTACGTGCCACAGTTGTCGGTGGCTGTTTGGATGGGCAATGACAACTATAGACCGATGAGCTACGGTGCTACTGGTGGTACTATTGTCGCCCCTGTTTGGCGTGATTTTATGAGCCAAGCTTTGGAAGGCGTTCCCGCAGAAAGTTTCAAACCTGCTTCATCTTTTGAGCGGCCTTAATTATCAGTCATTAGTAATTGGGCATTGGGCATTGGGCATTGGGCATTGGGAATACTTTCTTTTTCTTCCTTCTTCCCTCTTCCTTCTTCCTTCTTCCTTCTGACACTAGGATTGTTTTTCCAGCTCAGATTTCATCCGCTCCAGCGTTGAGTTCATTTGCTCAAACATCTGCTGGGGCGTGATGCCAAATTGATTGAGCTGTGTTTTTAACTGCTCTACAGTCATCTGAGCCATGAAGTCCTCCGACAGCTCAAAGCGCTTCATAAAAATACGGTAGCGCTCCATCATTGATTCCATCTGAGCGATGAACATTTTCTTGCCTTCGCGATCGAATTTGCCGTAATTCCCGCCTAGTTTGATGAGAGATTGATAGTCTTCAAACAACAGCTTGGCTTCTTGCTGAACAATTTCTGAATCAAAAAATCCCATAGCTTTCCTAATTTTTTAATATTCTACTAATTTTGATCTAGGCGAGAAATCCCGCTGCTTTTTCTACTATTTTATCAGTTGCCGGAGGAAGTCCCTACCCCTTAAGGCGCAAGAATAAGTAGAAATTTCCGTACAGGATAAGGCATGGGAATGGGGCATTGGGCATTGGGCATCGGGCATCGGGCATCGGGCATCGGGCTTGCGATGACAACAGTCAACTGTCAACAGTCAACAGTCAACAGTCAACAGTCAACTGTCAACTGTCAACTGTCAACTGACTTTAAACTTCCCCGATGCGTTCTAGAGGCCAAAACCGCACTACAGCGCGGCCGATGATATTCTGCTTAGGTAAAAATCCCCACCTGCTGGAGTCGTTGCTGTTGTTGCGGTTGTCTCCCATCACAAAGTATTCATTTTCTGGGACGCGATAAGGCCCCCACTGATATTTAGGAGGTTCGGCAATATATTTTTCGACGAGGGGTTTGTCGTTGAGATAAACTAAACCTTTTTTAACGGCGACGGTTTGACCCGGTAAGCCAATTACCCGCTTGATGAATGCTTGGTCTTGGGTAAAGCCTTGTTCTTGCAACTTTTCGGGCGGGGCAAATACTACGATGTCGCCAGTTTTGGGAGGTTCGAGGTAGTAGGAGATTTTTTCGACTACGACGCGATCGCCCACGTGCAAAGTGGGTACCATAGAATCTGAGGGTATGTAGCGCGGTTCGGCGACCAAGGCTCGAATCACTATTGCTAAAGTCAAAGCAATAATCACTATCTGAAGATTTTCTCGCTGCGACTTCCACGCTTTCTGCCACCAGCTTGCAGGCGGATTTTCTGCTACCTCTGTACCCAAATTCTTTTTTTCAGATGTCATGAAAGTCCTCGCTATATAGTTGCCACTAATTATCTGATTAAGCTCGCTCAGCATTTAAATTGCATCTCAAGAAATAATCAAACCCTGAGCGAGCTGGGCACGCGAACCCGCCCAAAATATACAATTTAAATGCTGTCCAGCTTACCATTTAAGTATGTCGCTGTTAATTACTAGACGTGAAGTGCAGGCATTCGCAAACAATCTTGGAAAGCATCTGCGGTTGCCCTATCAATCAAAGATTTATGCCATAACTCTCCTCTTGAGATTAACTCATAAAAAAGGCAGAGAATTTAAATTCTCTACCTTTTTTATGTGAGGTTTTTGAGTTTTTTGCGATCGCGAGATTGGTTATTTCCCAACTTAACTCGCGATCGCACCTACTCAAACTTACTCAGCGCCTTGGGGCAGCAATTCCCGCTTTTGACCTTGCAGCACCTTAACAATTCCGTCCTCGCCCACATCCACAACAGCGGTGTCGCCGTCTTTGATGCGGCCAGAAAGGATTTCCTCAGCCAAGCTGTCTTCCAGCAAGCGCATAATGGCGCGGCGCAGGGGTCGAGCTCCGTAGCTGGGGTTGTAGCCTTCTTCTACTAAGCGTTCTTTGAATTTTTCGGTCACTTCCAGGGTGATGCCCTGTTCTGTCAAACGACCGAACACTTCTTTGAGCATGATGACCGCAATTTCCTTGACTTCTTCCTTGTTCAACTGGCGGAAGACGATAATTTCGTCGAGTCGGTTGAGGAATTCGGGGCGGAAGTAGTTTTTGAGTTCTTCGTTAACCAAAGAACGAATGCGGTTGTAATTAGCATCGGCTTGGTTGTCGCTGAACTCGAAACCGAGACCGCCGCCGCCTTTTTCAATCACCTTAGAACCGATGTTTGAGGTCATAATCAGCAGCGTATTTTTGAAGTCTACGGTGCGACCTTTGGCATCTGTTAAGCGGCCGTCTTCCAATATTTGCAGCAGCATATTGAAGACATCGGGGTGGGCTTTTTCGATTTCGTCGAACAGCACGACGGTGTAAGGACGGCGGCGGACTGCTTCTGTGAGTTGTCCGCCTTCGTTGTAGCCGACGTAGCCTGGAGGAGAACCGATGAGTTTGGAGACGGTGTGCCGTTCCATATATTCCGACATATCCAGCCGAATCATCGCGTCTTCGGAACCGAAGAAGTAGCCGGCTAGGGCTTTGGTGAGTTCGGTTTTGCCGACGCCTGTGGGGCCAGAGAAGATGAAACTGGCGATCGGGCGATTGGGATTTTTCAAGCCAACGCGAGCGCGACGGATGGCGCGGGAAACGGCTTTCACTGCTTCTTCCTGTCCGATCAAGCGCTGGTGCAAGGTATCTTCCATGTGCAGCAGCTTTTCGGATTCGGATTCGGTCAGTTTGTTTACCGGTACGCCCGTCCAGCTTGCCACGATTTGAGCGATATCTTCTTCGGTGACTACTGGCGATGGGTCGGTTTCGCCTGTGCGGGCCGAGTCTGTTTTTTTGGCTTGGGAAATAGCGCGAATTTCGGCTTTGATCGTCATTTCTCGATCGCGCAATTCGCCGGCTTTGTCAAAGTCTTGAGAACGCACCGCTTCGTCTTTATCTTTGAGGACTTGGCGGAGTTCTTTGTCCAGTTCTTTGGCTGCGGGGGGCAGTTGAGAGTTGATCAAGCGAACTCTAGAACCAGCTTCGTCTACCAAGTCAATTGCTTTGTCTGGTAGGAAGCGATCGGAGATGTAACGATGAGATAGTTTGGCTGCGGCTTCGAGGGCCGTGTCCAAGATTTTCAGCTTGTGGTGCTGTTCGTAGCGTTCCCGCAGACCGAAGAGAATCTCGATCGTCTCGTCAACAGTCGGTTCGCCGACCATGACGGGCTGGAAGCGCCGTTCTAGGGCTGCATCGCGCTCGATGTGCTTGCGGTACTCGTCGAGGGTGGTAGCGCCGATACACTGGAGCTCGCCTCTTGCCAAAGCCGGCTTGAGAATGTTGGCCGCATCGATCGCCCCTTCAGCCGCACCTGCACCTATCAAAGTGTGTACTTCGTCAATCACCAAAATCACGTTACCCGCAGTGCGGATTTCGTCCATGATTTTTTTGAGGCGTTCTTCAAATTCGCCCCGGTATTTGGTACCGGCAACCAGCAAGCCGATGTCGAGGGTGACAACGCGCTTGTCTTCGAGAATATCTGGAATATCGTTGTTAGCGATGCGCTGGGCCAGACCTTCGGCGATCGCAGTTTTACCGACTCCGGGTTCGCCGATGAGCACCGGGTTATTTTTGGTGCGGCGACCGAGGATTTGAATTACCCGTTCGATTTCTTTTTGGCGTCCGACTACTGGGTCTAGTTTGCCATCGACCGCCATTTGAGTCAGGTTGGCACCGAATTCATCCAGGGTTGGGGTTTTGGTGCGGGCACCGCCGCCAGTGGCTGCGACTTCTGCGGTTTCTCCCAGCATCCGAATCACTTGGGTGCGGACTTTCGACAAGTCTACTCCCAGGTTTTCCAAGACTCTGGCCGCTACTCCTTCACCTTCGCGGATCAGGCCCAGCAGCAGGTGTTCAGTACCTATATAGTTGTGTCCGAGTTGGCGAGCTTCTTCTAGGGATAGTTCTAGAACCCGCTTGGCGCGGGGGGTGAACGGAATTTCGACTGCTACGAAGCCGGAACCGCGCCCGATGATTTTTTCCACTTCAATGCGCGCGTCTTTGAGGTTGACCCCCATTGATTTGAGGACTTTAGCTGCAACCCCGGTTCCTTCTCCGATCAGACCCAGGAGGATCTGTTCTGTCCCTACGAAGTTGTGACCCAGGCGGCGAGCTTCTTCCTGGGCCAACATGATTACTTTTATTGCTTTTTCTGTGAAGCGTTCAAACATGATTTATTCCCATCACCTGCTGCTATGTGCCCGTTTCGAGGTCACGCTCGCACAACGAGCGTTTGTGTTCGAGTGTTAACTCGTACTGCTTATTCTAGCGCGACACTCCCAACCTATCTGCCGCACTCGGCTGCGGTTGCAGATTCCAGGCTCATGTTGCAGGGTGGCTTTCAACTGGGAAGACCCAAATGGTGGCTGACCTACAACCTCCCCTAGACTGCAAGAAGATTGCTCTTCTCGGCCCGTGCCCAACCTACGACTGCGTATTGATGGATTCTAGCATAATCTTTTTTGCTGTCATGCAGGCGCAAAACTGATAATTCTCGCAGTACAGGCCGGGTTTTGCACAAAACTTATTAGTTAGATGGTCGATCTAGGTCATAAGCTAGATACACATTCAGCTATATAGACATTCATCTGCTGCCCGTATCCCGAATCTGTTGGTTTGAGAGGCTAGAGCGAGCTGGACTTTCTTTATCTAAAAGTTTGCCCCCGATTCGTTGAAGATTTGGGTAGTCTTCATGTCGTCTATTGTGCGATCGCTCCTGAGCAATTAGTGACTGTTGCTACACTCCGAGGAGTTTGGCTCAGACTATACTCAGCACGGTTCAAGACTTTGC
>NZ_JAUBPI010000010.1:0-105536 GCF_036700645.1 Microcoleus sp. S36b_A4
TGTTCGTACTTCATATTATGGGAGCTAATTTTTTCTTTTATTTTACCTAGAACGAGCGCACTTTCGCAAGAGGTCTAATGATTATTGGAGAGGTCTACTTGGATAGATTGGTCAAGTTAAATTTAGAATAAAAATTTAACTTGACAACGCCACTGAGAATTATGCTGTCAAATTCAGCGTAAAATTGTCGTAACTGTTAATATCAAGCAACCGGAAGCCTACATTAGTTGCCTGCGTGCTGCTTGTCCACTCACACCAGTCAAATGCTTGTGGAGGGACAGGCCTTACGTAAGGCCCTGACCAATTTGCTCCGTTATCAGCCTCGGCATAGTAGCAGTAGTAGCGATTCAGACTACGCAAACTACCCCCATATACCACTTTGCATTCGCCAGGATTGAGCCGCCACCAACCTTTTTTTGCCCAATCCCCACCATCTGGGCAGTTGGGACGATAGTACATAATAGCTACCCAAACACCAGATGTATATTTGTTGCAAATTGTGAGCATATTCCACCTCTTACAATGAGTAATTGCCAATGAATACGGTTCTATTTCCCTGTGTTGGAACGGGTAAATTCAGGTAAAACTTCTTTGTTTTCCACAGAGAACATTGATGATGCACGTAGGGTGTGAAGCAATGTTTGGTTTTCGATGCCCGGTTTAGCATCTGATTGCCCTTCGCGAGCTGTCGAATCTTGTTTCAGGGCACCGACATCAACAAAATCGACTGTTGCATCTTCTTGGCTTTTTTGAGGTAAAACTTCTTTGTTTTCCACAGAGAAGATTGATGATGCGCGTAGCGTGTGAAGCACTGTTTCATTTTCGATGCCCGGTTTAGCATCTGATTGACCTTCGCGAGCAGCCCCATCCTGTTTCTGAACACCGAAATCGACAAAATCGACCGTTGCATCTACATTATTGGTTTCCATTTTTACCTCCGTAGTGGATTTTTGTTGGGCATAGTTTACAGACTCCGTATAGCGTTTTATCTCATATTCCTCAAAATAAACTTTGAGAGCAATACGACGATCCGCGTATAGAATTATGAAGATATTGCAACAACTTACGCAACCGTTAAGTTGTTCTAATTAAACGTAAGACGCGATCGCACTTTAGATTCCCGACTTCTTAAAGAAGTCGGGATCTGGGTATTCTGTTTTTTTAGGAGGGCTTACTTATCAAATGAGGTGCGTTCGGTAACGCACCCTACGACAGAAGATGCTTTAATTAGTCAACTGGATACACTTGAATGATGAGATGATGTCATTCGGGATGTTGGCAGACTCAACCCAGCGGTAGTAGCCGGGACCAAGCACCCAGCTTGCTCCCTCGTAGTGCGAATGCTGGAAGAACTGCCATACTCCAGAGGCAATAACAATGGAAGAGATTCTATCATTCCACCAGTCGCCAACATAGTACCAATTGAGATTAGTGCGTGCGTTCGCCCCTCCAAAGTCAATATGGTCGTAAATAACGATTTCGGGGAGGCGACTAGCGGTTATGGCACTCACTGACGCGGAACGTTTGACTCCCTTGACCAGTTGCATATCACCAATCTTAGACTCCAGATCGACAATGCACCCGTTAAGAGTGGTCAGGTTATGAGGTAGAACAAGCTTTTCCATAGTATCCATGGCAAAATCCTTAATTTAGGTTTGAGTTGTTGTCAATTAGACACCTCCGCCAAACAGCAACTACAGTTAGGCTGTTGGCTTTGTGTATGCTCTAATTCTCTTCAACATAAACTTGGGGAACAATACGACGATCTGCGTATAGGATTATGAAGATATTGCAACAAATTTCCCGTTAAACAACCCCAATTTTTCCATAGCCACCATCACAGCAGCAGTCCGAGTTTGTACGCTTAGTTTCCCGTAAAGATGCTCCAGATGTTTTCGCACTGTTCCTTCACTGCAACCGAGCACTTTAGCGATTCCTGCATTGCTTTTATCTTTGGCAATCCAGAATAAAACCTCCGCCTCGCGTTTGGTGAGTCCTAGCGATTCCAGGGTCGAAATAGAGAATGATTGCAGTTCTTCTTCCTCCAACAGCAAGAGATGTTGCTGGTTGATGGGATCTGGAATCAGACGGACGATCAACTGTATTCCTGCTTGCTGAATGTACAATGGTAAACAGCTAGATGGAATATCGCCGGTGAAGGTGAGTCGCGATATCTGTTGCTTGAACCAATGTTGTAAGAGTTCTGGCAATGAGTGCGGGGCGCGGGATAAAAAATACTGATTCAACAGTTGTTCGGCGCGTTGAGTCATGAATTGCACCTGCCCTGCAATCTCCACAACTATCGCCCCTACCCGATCCAAGATTTGCTTGACTAATACCTTAATGAAATTATCTGACTCTGTGTTAGTGCGATCGCCTAAAACTTCGAGAGTATAATTTTGGTAGCAATTTTCGTAACTTTTGGCCTCAGCTTTTGCTGCTGGGAATTTATCAATACCTTCAGATGTCAACATAACTGCGCGCTGACGTTTTGGTGTCTGTGAATTCATGGGAAATATCTCCATTGGCATACAGGGTGAGAATGACGAAACCAGATACCCTTGCGGTGGGGGTATCTAGCTCATTTCACTCTTGTTCAGGTCTACAACTGTAGAAATGCACTCTGAATTTTTTTGACAGTCCCTGATTTAAATTGCTTTTCTTAAGTAATCACTAACAATAACAGTCACTAGCTGTTAGTTACCAGTCGCATAATCGAGTGACTTGCAGAAATTTTATTTTTGTGTTAATCCAAGTAGAGGCTATTGTAGAGATTAGTGGCGAAAAAGAAAGTGACAGTCAATCGATTTTAGATTTTAGATTTTAGATTTTAGATTGAAGAAAGCGACCCCAGGGATTTATCCGGGGGCTTGTACACTGGTTGTTTTCGGTCAGGACAAAATTTTACTATTAAATTCGCCAAAGATAAATTTATACAGGGGAGACGATCGCACTTATGGAAAAAATGCGATCGCTGCCAACACCTAGCCCTGTAAAAAAAACCTAGCTGTTTCTTAATCTGGAAGGCAAACCAGCCTAATCGGCCAATAGCAAGGGCAACAATATTGCTAGGTTATGGCGCTGCTTCGAGAATGCTGAGTGCGTTGATGCAGGTTGCTTTTCCAAACCTGATTTGACTGGTGAATCGGCCAACTTGAAGATAGGTAAAAATGCCGTGCGTACCAGTATAGCAAATCGCCCTAAGAAGGGCGCGGTGAATTACGTCATGAAATATACTAATTGGTGATGGTAAAGTTGGTTAAACATCAGCGAGCATCCTGGCTTTTCTGAGAATAAATGTAAGTACGGTTTCTTGTCGAGAAATAATGTCTGCTGTAACTTCCATTCCGGCTTGAATATGATACTGACAGCACTGTTGATCAGCAGATTGACTAATAGCCCGATCGCGCTTGACTAAATAAGTTCTTTGGGGTATAACAGTCACTTCATAGTAAGGCGGACTGTTATTTTCACCAGCAATGGCATCGGGTGCGATCGCGCTAACTTTCGCTTCTAGTACCCCGTAGTCGGGATAGGGATAGGCAGAAATCCGCAGGATAGATGTTTGACCGATCGCAATTTTACCAATATCAGGAGCGGCGACGCGAGCTTTGACGACAATCGCAGCATTAGCGGGAGCAATTTGAGCGATTGCCGCACCGAGTTGTGCAGTTTGTCCGGGATTTCGCAGATTCAGTTTGAGAATGGTGCCGTCTACGGGAGAACGAACGACACTTTTTGCAAGTTCGGTATCAATTTGTTTGAGCTCTTGGCGATCGCGATTGATTTGATTTTCGATGTCAGCGCGATTCTGAATCGAAACTAATTGTTCTTTTTTCAACGCTGCCAAAGCTGCTTCACCCTTGGCTTTTTCTTGAGCAATTCGCTGTTGGGCGATCGCCACGGGTGCACCACTGGGATTCAAGGCAGCTTCAACAACTTTCAATTTAGCTGCGGACACTTCAACAGCTTGTTGCTGCCTGTCAACGGTTTTTCTTTGGCTTTCAACTGCTTTTTTTTGCGCTTCTACGGCGGCTTTTTGCCCTGCTACGGCTTGTTCTTGCTGCTGTGCGGCAAGTTTCGTCTCCTCCAATAAATCCAGCGAAATAGCGCCTGTTTCTTGGATTGACTGATAGCGATCGCGCTTAGAAACGGCTGCTTTTAAATTTGCCTCGGCAGCCTTTAAATTTGCTGCGGCTGTTTGCAAGGAAGCCTGTTCTTTTTGCAATTCCGGCAGCGATTTTTCCCATTCCGACTGAGCTAATTGTAAATTAGCTTTGGCCGCTTCAACTTCAGCCAGCGAGGTAATTTGCCGTTCTCCATAGTCCCGCTGGCTGCGGCTTAAATGAGCTTGGGCAGAGGCAACTGCGCCTTCCATGGCCTGGGTTTCCGCTGCTAGGCGATCGTCTAAAGCGCTAATTTGAGCAGCAATTTGACGCAGTTGCAGTTGGTTTTGCTGGATATTTCCTTGCAGTTGGCTTTGTTTAGTTAAAAGTTGGGAAGAGTCGATCAGGGCGATCGTATCTCCTTGTTTGACAGCCTGATTTTCTTTGACTTGAATGCTTTTAACCGTGCCTGCTGTCGCCGCTTCTACAATGCGAATTTCACCAGCAGGACGGACGGTAGCGGGAACTCGGACGGTAACATTATATTTAGCGACAGCAGCAAGGGCGATCGCACCGCCAAAAGTTGCCAACAAAAATAATCCGCCCGCCGTTATCCAGCGGCTGATGGGCGGCAAGAATTCATCGGGTTTCGCAGTACGGAGAAAGTCAAAAGAAGAGTCATTAGTCATCAGTCATTAGTCATTAGTCAGTTGGCAGTGGTTATTTGTTATATGCAGGGCGATCGCTCTGTTATACCATATAACGTTTTGCGGGGGCGGGTTTTACCAACAATATTTGGCTAAAATCCAGAATCTAGTGAACCCGCCCCCGCCCAATTACCAGTTACCAAATTAAATGTTTCTGCAACATTTTTTAACTCCTTTAACTAAAGGGATTGGGGAATAATAGCAGAGTGCGGATATTAGCAGACAGAGCTGATAATCCTGTTTGGTTTGAGGTTTTGGAGCGCATACCGCGTTTTTTATTGGGTTCGGTACTCACAATTGGCCGAACATCCGAAAGTTGACTAACGCTGGTAACTTGACCGCCTGCGATTAAATTGGCTTCCGGATCTGAAATATCCTGAAGTTCGCGATCGCTCAGCCAAAGACTCTAATTAAGCATTTCCAAGCCTCCTGTTACAATTACTATTGTTTTGCCTTGTTGGCTTGATTAAGAAAAGAAGGGAGAGCGATCGCATATACAGTCGCTAACTCAGCCGCGAACTCCTCTTGGAGACGCTGTATTTCCCCACCTGATATCGATTCCTGACTCTGTTCGTTTAAATCCATCACTAGCGGATTTAATTTCTGAACATCCAACACTGATTTTGATGAATTTTTAGTTTGGTCTTTGCGAAACATTTTTCCCCTCCCGATTTTTCCAACAGACAAATTATGGGAGATGCCATCGCACAAATAAGATACTGGCATTCAAGAGCGATCACTCAGAGCAGTAATGTTCCCCTAATTTTTCCTTCCGCTTGCACAATTGAGCTTTCAGACAGACTACTTCTATGGAAAGTGAAAGAGGATGGAGCCTGTGAGGTGCTTGGTCGAACGACATCGGAGAATCCAATACTCCAAGCTAAGCAACCCTCAGCCCCACCAGAAAGCTTTTCGGCTTGTTGGTCATCTAATTCTTACCAAAGTTCTCGAATTTCCATCATCAAATCCTCCATTTTGCTTCAAACTTAACGATCGGTTTTCTGTCTAACCTAACAGTGTCAGATGCCGCTCTTGAATGTCTTGCACATTGTTGCTGTTTTTGCATGTTCTTGTTACGAATCGAGCGATCGGCATTTCTTCAACAAGACTTACGCAAAAAAACCGGTTTTTGAGAAAAATTGTGCATTACTAGCGAGAGATATTGACAGAGAAACCGGGTCTTTGATTCCGCGTGGGTAAGTCCTGTTCCAATCATGAGAGTAGGAATACTCCGAATTCCGTAGTGACTGGCTAGACTGCCAGTTCCAGTTACTTGTTCTACATCTCTTGCTGTCAATTGGGGGCGAATTCTATCCTCACCAGTGTAACCTCCTGATAGTAATTTCTCATTTTCTTCGCCTAACTCAACAACAAGTGCTTGCGCGGCTACAAAATCCAAGGCAGACGGCACTGAATTATTTGTTTTGTGTTTTTGAAACATCTTTCAACTCCTTGGATTGTTGTAAAAATATGAGCCTCGGAGGGCGGGTTTACCACATGGTGTTCGACATATAGGGTTGGTAAAACCCGGTTCTACAAAGTCGTTACCATCCGGTGAATTCAAGAAGTAGTATGGTTGCTAAAATCTGACGATCGTAATGTCAATACCTACTTCACATTTACCCGGTACTTGGCACTTAGCCCATCCCTTCACTCTTCCCCCACCGCCTATTTGAGCAGCTACCTCATCACCGATTTCTTTCCATAAAGCTTGATTTGGATCGTTTGGTATGGTTTGCGATTTTTTAGGCTGCATTGCTTTCATCAGATTTAATCCTGTAGGTTAATTCATCAAGATGAGAGTGTAGGGCGAGAAATACCCACCCTACAAATAGGTAAACTCCACCCAATTAACAGGTGCAAGTTTGACGCTCATAGTCGTAATAGCATCGTATCCATAGTCCGTTGTGTTTCATCCAACCATTTTCTCCGCCAGAATATTGGCTGGCTATGTCATCATTGAGTTCGACCCATAGAGCTGGGTTTTGTGTGGTTTGCGATTTCTTAGGCTGCATTGCTTTCATCAGATTTACTTCTGTACGTTAGTTAAAGTCTGATATTTCTTGCTCCCCAAGGAGAGCAGGATTCTCGCTTGTCTACCTTTGATGATGGCAAACGCCGCATTACCTGTATTGCACAGTCTTGCGGTTTTTGCACATTCTTGCTATGAATTGAGCAAAGTCTTGGGAGTCACTCCTGTCAAGCGTTTGAAGTGGCGATTGAGATGACTTTGATGAGAAAAGCCGCAGGCGATCGCAATTTCCGACAAACTCATATTTCCCTGCAACAGCAATTGTTTTGCCCGTTCTACCCGCTGTTGAATCACGTATTGGTGCGGACTGATACCAACAGATTGTTTGAAAGCGCGGGAAAAGTGGTAGGGACTGAGTTGGGCGATCGCCGCCAGTTCATCTACACTGAATTGCCGTTCTAAATAATCGTTGATATAGTCTTGAACCCACCTCAATTTGTGCGGACACATTGCCCATTTGCCGTTGATTTTACGCTCCCCTTGCGTCGAATAATGCCGCAATAAATGTACGGCAAGTGCGTTCGCCATTGTCTCTGCATAAAGCCGGCTGCCCCCGCCATCTGATTGCGCTTCTGCCTTGAGTGCCAGTCCAATTTGCTGGATTAAGGGATCTTGAAATGGCATCGGCCACAATAACTCAACTTGCTCGGTATTGAATAACTCCAGTGCGCTGCGAACTATGAATTCGCGATCGAGATTGAGAGAGAGTAAATTCATTTCACTATGCCACCGGAGTTCGTGAGATAAATTAAAGGGACAAAGACCCAGCGCACCGGGAAATACTTGCTTGGTTTCCCACTTGCCGTCAATCTTTCGTTCCATCTGGAAACTCTGTCCGAGGTTGATGCCTATCGAGTAAGAACCGATCGCATATTGAGGGGTTTCAAACGGAGGCTGGCGGTGGTATTCTAAACTGATGCCAGTCCAAATTGCGCGATCGTTCTTGATGATTGGCAACTGAGGAAATATCTGGGGAAAGTGTTTTTTTTTGATTTGAATCGACAAAAAAAACTTTACTTTCAGACATGATTTTCTGTCCCCCGCTACAAAACTATCTTTCTGTTTAATAATAGTTAGGACTTACGTAAAAACAGCGTTGCAACACTATTGATGGCGGTAAGGTGCGGTGTGTTTCGCCCTACAGAGAGAGTTCATGCGTAAGTCCTAATTGGGCAACTTTACGGTTTATTTAATTTTACGTTTGATAGGGCGATAGGCGACTAAAATCTCTGAATATACATAGAACTGAAACGCTAGTCAAGAGCCTGCAGGGTGCCTCACCCTACTCCCGAAAAGAGTTTTTGGAGATGTCTAATCATCAAGCGTTCTAGGCGCAAAAGACCCAGAAAAACGAAAAATCAACAGAGGAAATAAGCCTGTAAGCTTCTAACTTGTTATGAAATATCCGATCGTTCTCCAACACAGCGAAGAAGACTGCGGCGCCGCGTGTCTGGCTACCGTTGCCAAATCCTGCGGGCGCACGTTGGCCATCAACCGCGTCCGCGAAGCCGTCGGTACCGGACAATTGGGCACAACGCTGCTGGGATTGCGCCGCGGGGCAGAAGCTTTGGGATTTAACGCCCGTTCCGTCACGATTTGTCGCTAGAATGCCTGCGCGAACAAGTCGTGCTCGTGCCGCAGGAAGCTCACTTTTGGAGCCGATCGATTGTCGAGAATTTCCGCTTTTGTTACCCTAGCGCGACTTTAGAACAAATAGTAAAAGCTTGCCAAATTGCCGGTGCCGACGATTTTGTCAGCGGACTTCCCGACACGTATCAGACTGTTTTGGGCGAGTTTGGCGCGAATCTTTCAGGAGGACAAAGGCAAAGATTGGCGATCGCCCGCGCCCTTGTCACCGAACCGCCCGTGTTGATTTTAGATGAATCTACAGGAGCCCTCGATCCCGCAACTGAAACTGAAGTGCTCGATCGATTATTAGCCGATCGTCAGGGCAAAACGACAATTTTAATCAGCCACCGTCCCCGAGTCATTCAGCGGGCTGATGTGATTGTACTGCTCGATCGGGGTGAACTCAAACTAACTGGAACTCCCGAAGAGTTGAGCCAAATTCCAGGAGAACATTTAAATTTTTTATATCCATAATTATAGCATCCGACTTCGCGTCTTCGCGGTTCGTTATAACACCCAAGCGTGATCGGCAATCGGGTCTGGTCAAACTATCATTTAATTAAGAGCGATCGCCTCTTAATTTTGACGACCAACAATCCCAATCCTGCAACAATCATGGCAGCAATGGTGCTGGGTTCTGCCACTGCTCCGGCAATCATGAAAGAATTGCTCCCCAAAGTGCGAGATCCCTGAGAACTGCTATAGACGAGCCGCCAAATGTTGGCAACATCACTGCGATTGCCTCTTATAGTTCAATCGGTAAATAATGGAACTTCCAGCACAAATCCAGGTAAAACATCTTCTCCAGAAAGTTGTGTTGGTAAAGAGCGAACCTCTTTTGGTTGTCCCTGTCGATAAATTTCTACCTGCTGATTTTGTGGATTAAACAACCAACCCAACCGCACCCCACTTTGTAGGTATTCCATCATTTTATCTTGCAAGGTTTGCAGATTGTCCGATCGCGATTCCCTACGGGATAGCTTCGCTTCACGCAGTTCAATGACAAAATCCGGCGCTATGGGGGGAAATTTCTGTCGTTGTTCTGGAGTGAGTGCTCCCCAGCGAGACAATTCCACCCATGCTACATCAGGAGAGCGAGATCCTCCACTGGGCAATTTGAATAGCGTGGAAGAACTAAACACCTTACCTAGTTGGGTTTCGCGATTCCAAATATAAACCTCACCGCCGAGATCCATCTCGCGACTACCCCTATCACCGCCAACTGGAGACATAACAATTAATCTTCCTTCAGCATCGCGCTCGATCGTCAATTCAGGATTGCTGAGACAGAGTTGATAAAACTGCTCATCGGTAAATTGAACGCGATCGAGATTAACTTTTAGGGGTAACGTCAGCAAGGTCATAGTCCTTACTCCCGATTTTTGAGACCTGATAATTTCAATTTTAATAGAATGTTTCGCTTACAATACACTTGTAGCATCTAATAAAAAACAGCGATCGCACTATGGGAATGACTCTGACCGAAAAAATATTAGCCAAAGCATCAGGCCGCACTAAAGTCGAGCCCGGAGAAAATATCTGGGTAGAAACAGACGTGTTGATGACCCACGATGTCTGCGGGCCCGGCACCATCGGCGTTTTCAAACGCGAATTCGGTGAGAATGCTAAAGTCTGGAACCCAGACAAAATCGTCCTCATTCCCGACCACTACATTTTCACCAACGACGAACGCGCTAACCGCAACGTCGATATTCTCCGCGATTTTGCCGCCGAACAAGGGATAAAATACTTTTACGACATCACGGATCGATCGGACTTCAAAGCAAATCCCGACTACAAAGGAGTTTGCCACATCGCCTTAGCACAAGAAGGCCACACCAGACCGGGCGAAGTGCTGTTCGGCACCGATTCCCACACCTGCAATGCCGGCGCTTTCGGACAATTTGCCACCGGTATCGGGAATACAGACGCGGCTTTTATCATGGGAACCGGCAAACTGTTAATCAAAGTTCCCGCAACCATGCGCTTTGTGTTCAACGGCGAACTGCCGGATTATTTGTTAGCAAAAGACCTAATTTTGCAGATTATTGGTGATATTAGCGTGGCCGGTGCTAACTACCGGACGATGGAATTTGCGGGCGATACAGTTGAGCGTTTGACGATGGAAGAACGGATGACGCTGTGCAATATGGTGATTGAAGCTGGTGGTAAAAACGGCACGGTTGCGCCAGACAAAACTACGTTTGATTACGTTACTTCGCGGACTGACAAACCCTTCGATTCATTTTACAGCGATGGGGATGCTAAATTTTATAGCGATCGCACCTACGATGTCAGCAAATTAGAACCAGTCGTCGCCAAACCCCACTCTCCCGACAACCGCGACTTAGCCCGCAACTGCCGCGATGTCAAGATCGATCGAGTTTACATCGGTTCCTGCACCGGTGGCAAAACCTCCGACTTCCTGAATGCCGCCCGCATTCTCAAAGGAAATCAAGTCAAAGTTCCGACTTATTTAGTACCAGCAACTCAGAAAGTTTACGAAGATTTGTTTGTCACAAAATACGATGGTCAAACGCTTTCGGAAATCTTCTTAGCTGCCGGTTGCATCGAACCTGCTGCCCCTTCTTGCGCCGCTTGTTTGGGCGGCCCGAAAGATACTTTTGGGCGGATGAATGAACCCGAAATTTGTGTATCTACAACTAACCGCAATTTCCCCGGCCGGATGGGAAATAAAGAAGCGCAAGTTTATCTAGCTTCGCCTTACACGGCCGCCGCTTCGGCGCTGACTGGGCACGTCACAGATCCGCGCGAATTCCTATAAGGTAGGGGCAATCCCCCCGTGGTTGCGCCCATATCGGGGGTAGGCACTCTTGGCACTACCCCTACAAATCTGTATGAATGATGTAGACGCGATAACTAGAATAAAATCAAAATAACTATCTATATCAAATGTGAAAAATTATGGTGACTCATCAGATCTTACGCAAGATGTCTGCCGCATTTCTCCTCTTAGCGGTTGCCCTATCATGCAGCTCAACTACGGCAATAACTCAAGCAGAAAAGGTTGAAGAAAAGCCAAAATTGCAGGTTGGTTACGGCGATTTGATATTTGACTATGAATCAGAATATATGATGATTCCCGTTACTTTATCTGGCGATGAAAAACAAGCGGGATTTCCCACTGTCTCACCACTATACGATTCTTATGAAGAGTCTAGGGGTAGCGGAATAGTTGGTTATAATATGATTTTTTATAACAAAAGTAGCGGAGAGTCTAATATTTTATTAAACAGACCAGCGTTAATCTCCAAATTTGAATATTTGTTAGGTAAACAAGAACCAGAAAATCCAAGCCAGGAAAATGTACAAACAAATCAACCAAAGCAAAATCGATCCAACAAAGCATCCAGCAAGCCTCAGAATCAGTTGCTGTTATTTCACATCATAGATAGCGATACAAATGCTGATGGCAAACTTGACAGGGCGGACGCAATTATTGGATATTTATCTAACTTGGGAGGCAAATCGCTTCAGGCAATAACTCCGCCCGATACCCAGTTAATGAGTTGGGTATTTGATGAAAAGAGCGGCGGAATTTTTCTCACTATTAGAAAAGACTCGGATGGCGATCGGAAGTTTACCGAAAAAGACGGTATTGATTTTGTCCGAGTGAATGTCAGCCAACCCAATGTTGGCAAAGAGATAATCGACGGTAAAACTCGGCAAAAATTGCAAAAAATTCTTATTAATTAAGAGTAAAGATAAGGTGCATTACCTAGTTTAAGTGACAGGAGATTTGCTTTGAAAACACTATTTTTGGCTTGGCAAACCCCGGACAGCGGTTCTTGGTTTCCGATTGGTCGGTTGACATTTAACGGCAAAGAATACCAGTTCAATTATACAAATGGTGTTCTAGAAGCTAAACTTAAGTGCGGGTTTCTGCCTTTGCCATCTTTCCCGAATTTCAATAATGTTTACACTTCACAGAAACTGTTTTCGTTGTTTTCTAATCGAGTGATGGCGCGATCGCGCCCTGACTACCCTGAATTTGTACAATGGTTGAATATCCCTGAACACGAACATGACCCAATTGCTTTATTGGCGCGCAGCGGAGGCAAACGGGCAACTGATAAATTTGAGGTGTTCCCTTGTCCCGAACCAGATGAAAATGGACGTTACTGTATCCATTTTTTTGCAGATGGACTGCGATACCTTTCCAAGTCGGCAATTGAACGGATTAATCGGCTTCAAGTGGGCGAACTTTTGTATTTAGCCCACGAATTTCAACATCCGCGCCCTTCCCGTCTGCTTCTGTGTACTAAAGATCACTGGATTGTCGGCTATTGTCAGCGCTATCTGGTGGATGATATTTTTGAAATTATTTCGCAGCATCCAGAATTGGTTCGCGTAGAAGTCGATCGTCTGAATCAACCCCCAACACCCCTAAAGTTCCGCTTGCTGTGCAAGATTACTGCCGATTGCCAGCAAGGCTTTCGACCCTTCAAAGGCCCGATGTACCAGCCGGTTAGCAGTGATGTTTTAGCTGCAAGTGCGATCGGATAATCAGCAACAATAAGTAAAATTACGATCGCAGAATTAGGAAAAAAGTCAAGTTAATTATTGTGAATTGAATACAGATTGAATACAGAAAATTGCACAATTTAGACGAATAATTAGCTAGCTGTTGACATTTTTTACATAATAGAGTATCTTTGAGCTAATTTATCGATTCCAAATTCCGCATTCTCAGTCAAGCCCATACAATTTATGAAAATTATTAGAGCTATACGCTGCTAATAATTTTCATTAGTATTTTTGTGCTAAATGAAACAAATACGAGTTTTAATTTTTATACTTAGAACTCGTATGAGTGCGAAATTGACCGATTAGAAACTTCCGCAAATTGTAAGTATGAACAAAAAAATAAAGATTGGGGTTGCTGAAGCTTTTGGTACTTTTGTGTTGGTATTAGGTGGATGTGGCAGTGCGGTTTTAGCTGGAGACAAAATCGGTTTTTTGGGAGTTTCGATCGCCTTTGGTCTATCCCTCTTAATCATGGCTTATACCATCGGCCCTATCTCTGGATGCCACATTAATCCGGCGGTAAGCATCGGTTTAGTAGTTGCCAAACTGATCGATGCTGTTTTGCTTCCTTATTATATAGGAGGTCAGATTGTAGGGGGAATTCTAGGCGGTCTTGTTTTGTATATGATAGCATCAGGAAAACCAGGTTTTGATGCGGCAGCTTCGGGATTTGCATCTAACGGTTTTGGAGAACATTCTCCCACTGGTTACGGACTTTTGGCAGCAGCTTTGACGGAAATTGTACTGACTGCTTTTCTGTTATTTACAATCATGGGTACTACCCATCCCAAATATCCAGTCGGTTTTGGTGGAATTCCCATCGGCTTGATGCTGGTGTTGATTCACTTAGTCGGAATTCCCATAACTAATACTTCAGTTAACCCAGCTAGAAGTATCGGTGTTGCACTTTTTCAAGGCGGATGGGCAATCCAACAGTTGTGGGCGTTTATTGTATTCCCAGTGATTGGTGGAATTATCGGCGTTTTGGCTTATAATCTCATTAAACCCACTATGGAAGAAATTTGATCGAGAATCAAAAATAAACCGGGTTTATTGATTTTTTTAGGGTGGTAGAATTCATCCGGCAACTTAAGAAACCCGGTTTGTCGATCGCACAACTTGATAAAATTGCAAGTATTCGGTAAATAGGTGCCATGATTACGATCGTGATGGGAGTCTCAGGTTCTGGGAAAACAACTGTTGGCAAGTTGCTGGCGCAATCTCTCAATTGGGATTTCAGCGATGCCGACGATTTTCACCCATCAGCTAATATCGATAAAATGAGTCGGGGCATTCCTTTAGAAGATGCTGATCGCCTTCCTTGGCTATTACAATTGCAAGCTACAATAGACAGGTGGCTGTTAGAAAATAAAAATGTGGTTTTGGCTTGTTCTGCTTTAAAAACATCTTACCGCGAAATGCTCTACCGAGACCACAAGCGAATGAAGATAGTTTATCTAAAATGTTCTTTTCAGCTATTAGCCACAAGGTTAAAAACTCGCGAAAATCACTACATGAAAGCAGATTTGCTGTTAAGTCAGTTAGACAGTCTCGAAGAACCTGAAGATGCAATTATCATAGATGCTTCGCAGCCGTTAGAGTTAATCTTGCGCCAAATTAGAATTCATCTGATGTGCCGTTAATTGGACACAATAAAACCTCTAATACCAAATCTAGCTTCAATACCCCTTAATTTCTTAGTTTCTCTCCGCTAGGAGAGATTTTTAAGGCGGATTTAGTATAAAAGTTATTTTTTTATGAAAAACCTAGTTTCTGAACTAAATTTAGCCCCCTCTTCGTTTCCAGGCTGATAGGTTTGCGGCCCTAATTTTTGTACAAATACAAGAAAGCTTCTACTTCAGCCCCAGTAGGTTGAGCTCTAATGGCCCCGGGTTTCATCGCTGTCATCGCACCTACCGCACTGGCATAAGTTACAATTGTTTGGGCTATTTTTGGATCGGCTAAATTCTTAATTCCCTGCTTGCACAACTGTCGCACAAAACCAGCCAGAAATGCGTCGCCTGCACCTGTTGTATCCTCAACATCTACTGTAAATGCGGGGATTTTTCCTTCATTTTCAGAGATACAATAAGCGCAACCTTTCTCGCCTGCTGTCACCAAAACGCCTTCTACAGAATCGAGACGGTAGGTAATAGCTCCAGCGTCGGTAGTGTCAAACAACCATTCGGCTTCTTCCTCAGATAACTTGACAAAATCAACTTTTTTTAATATTTTTCTAATGCGCGCTTTTGCTTCGTCTGGATTTGGCCAAAACACGGGACGCCAATTGATGTCAAGTATAATTTTAACGTCGTACTGTTCTGCTAGTTCGATCGCTCGGATGATCGCCTCTCGACTTTCAGGATAAGCTAATTCTAAAGTGCCTAGCACTAAATATTCGGCATTTTCAAACAGCACTTCGGGTAGTTGTGCAGCGAGGAGGCGGGTGTCAGCAAAATCCGCAGTATCAAATTTGCCAAAACCGGCAAAAGATCGATCGCCCACTTCATTTCGCAAGACATAAACTTGTCGCGTCGGCGCACTTGGATGTCGCTGCAATCCAGCAATATCAACCCCTACTTCTTGCAACACCTGCACTAGGGAATTCCCCAATTCATCCCCACCTACAGCACCGATAAATCCCGCCGCCGTCCCCAATTTAACCAAAGCACAGGCAACATTAGCAGGAGCACCGCCGGGATATGCAGTCCAAGATTCTACCTCTTCGAGAGATACTCCTGGTTTGTCTGCTAAACAATCAAATAAAACTTCACCCAGACACAGAACGCGAGGATAAGTCATAGAAATTTGAGATTTGAGATTGGAGATTTTAGACCAGCAGTAGACAGGTCAATAATGATTTTTAACCCATCCCAGGAAAATTGCAAGCTATTTTTTTATGGCTGCTCCTATAATATCAGACTTACTGATATTGGCAGTTACTCCCTAAAGGCTCAAATATAGTGCGGGGGTATCAGTTAGTTGTTTTACGCGCCAACATCTGCAGGTTGGGTCCGGATCTCAGATGGAGGTAGGTAAAGGCAGCATCCGCCACCCGACGCACAAGCAGTGGTGGCTGCCCGTCTTGCCTTGTGCGCGCTGGGTTTGCACTCGTGGCGATTCTGCAAGCGAGTTGGTGCTTCTGGCCCGAAAAAGTAGCACAGCAAATTTAATTTTCTCTTCATACTTGATCCCTCATCCTTTAGAATTGTAGATAGGTAAATATGCAGACATAGGAAAAATTTATGAGTGGGATTGTCTCTGGAACCCCTGTCACCCTGTCGGACAGAGAATTGCAAGTGGTAGAGTTAGTAGCAGCGGGATTGACTAATGAGAAAATCGCCGAAAAGTTAGAGATTAGCAAGCGTACAGTTGACAATCACATTAGCAATATCTTGAACAAGACGCGGGCTGACAATCGAGTTACACTTGTACGCTGGGCGTTGCAGTGGGGAAAGGTATGTTTGGACAATATTAACTGCTGTCCTCTACCGCGGCCGATCGATAAAGAAGTATCTTAAGTAGGGATTTTGGTTGGAAACAGGCAAAGAAATGATGCAAACGGCACAAGAAAAACAACTCCGCTATCAAATTCAAAGCCCTGGATTGCCGCTGGCGGTGTATCGCGAAGTGGCGACCCATTTGCGTCAAGTTGAAGGGGTGCAAACCGGTTTAATTCCGCAGCAGTCGCAGCGGTTTGATTACTACGACAGCCAAGTTGGGGGTTTGTGGATACAGTATCCTGAAGGGTTCGATTTGGCAGGTCGCGAGCGGGTCGATCGCATTTTGGCTTATTATGGCGATCGTTACGGAGCCTGGGAATTATTAAGTCATTAGTTATTGGGAATTGTTAGCTGTTGACTGTTGACTACTAACCGTTAACTAATGACTACTGACTAATGACTAATGACTAATGACTAATGACTAATGACTACTGACTACTGACTAATGACTACTGACTACTGACTAACAAAATGAGTGCAATTAAAACTTTACCGGGAACGCGGGATATTTTGCCCGCTGAAATTCAATATTGGCAAAATATAGAAGAAGTCGCTAGAACAATTTTGAAAAAAGCGGCTTATCGAGAAATTCGGACGCCAATTTTTGAACAGACATCTTTATTTGAACGCGGCATCGGCGAAGCTACCGATGTTGTGGGCAAAGAAATGTACACTTTTAAGGATAAGGGCGATCGATCGACTACTTTGCGACCAGAAGGCACAGCCGGAGTAGTTCGAGCTTTTATTCAAAACAGTTTGTACGCGGCGGGAGACGTGCAGCGTCTGTGGTATGCTGGGCCGATGTTTCGCTACGAACGCGCGCAAGAAGGAAGACAGCGGCAGTTCAATCAAATTGGCGTGGAAGTCTTGGGGAGTGCGAATCCTCGTGCGGATGTCGAGGTAATTGCGATCGCCTGTGATATCCTGCAAACTCTCGGTTTAAAAAATTTGCGCCTCGATATTAACTCTGTCGGAAATAAGGAAGACCGACAAAATTATCGACAAGCATTAATAGATTATTTTACACCGCACAAAGACGAATTAGACGCCGATTCTCAAGACCGCTTGACTAGAAACCCGCTGCGGATTTTGGATAGTAAAAATGAGCGCACTCAGGAAATTGTCAAGGGTGCACCGAGTATTTTAGAATATTTGGGCGATGAGTCGCGATCGCACTTCGAGCAAGTGCAGCTTATGCTCACAAATTTAGGAATTAGCTATCAGTTAAATCCCAGATTAGTGCGCGGTTTAGATTACTATACCTACACCGCATTTGAAATTATCTCCGACGATTTGGGAGCGCAAGCAACAGTTTGCGGAGGCGGCAGATACGACGGTTTAGTCAAGGAATTGGGCGGCCCAGATACGGCGGCAGTCGGTTGGGCAATGGGTATCGAAAGGTTGATTATCCTGCTGCAAAAGTTACAACCTTTGCCCGCGCCGAAGTTAGATTTCTATTTTGTATCTAGGGGCGAAAAAGCAGAACAGCAATCGGTATTGTTAGCTCAAAAATTGCGAAGTGCGGGGTTTAGTGTCGAGATAGATTTGAGCGGTAGTGCTTTCGGGAAACAGTTTAAAAGAGCCGACAGAAGCGGTGCTGTTGCGTGTTTAGTTTTGGGAGATGCGGAAGCTGAAAACGAGACGGTACAATTGAAGTGGTTGGCGAGTGGTGAACAAAGTGCGATCGCCCAATCGGAACTACTAGCAATGACAAACGAGCTACAGCAGAGAATTAACAACCCTTAGAACTCTCGGTTTTAGCCCAGTCTAGATCCCCCTAAATCCCCCTTAAGAAGGGGAGTAGGGGTTGACTTTGACAGCACTCTTGTTCCCCCTGATTGAGAAGGGCTTTGACGGCACTCTTGTCCCCCCCTTATTAAGGGGGGCTAGGGGGGATCTAGACTTCGATACAAACAAAAGAAACGGTCGGTTTCCTCGTTACCAGGCTCTGCCCGGTAACGCATATCCAGAGGATCTGCCTCGTCATTAAGCCATTAACATTAATCCCAAAAACCAAGAGATATAATTTAAGCATTAAAACATTTAACCTCTGATAAACTATGTCTGTAGCAACTAAAAACCCAGAAACAAAACTCACAATCACCTGGCCGCTACTACCAGAAGATTTTCAACTACCAGACGACCCCGTGGAAGACGAAAGCCAACCATTATTAGCCGCCGCTTTGCGCCAGCCGCTAACAGCATTTCCAGAATTAATGCAGGATGCCTTAATTGTTTCCAACTTTGCCTTGTGTGCCGGTATAAGTTTTCCAGGTTCAACCAGCGAGGAACAGCGTATTATCTGCAAAGCACCAGATTGGATGTACGTGCAACCCGTCAATCCAAAAAATGTCTCGCAAGTCCGCCGTAGTTACACGCCACACACAGAAGGAACCATCCCCCAAATCGTGATGGAATTTCTTTCAGAAACCTATGGAGAAGAATACTCTGTAGAGTTTACCTCGCGGGTGGGAAAGTGGTATTTTTACGAGCAAGTAATCAAAGTACCCCGATACATCATATTCCGAGCCAAAACAGCTCATTTAGAAGTTTACGCTTTAGAATCAGAGCACTACAACTTGCAAAAACCTGATGAAAACGGACGTTATTGGATACCGGGATTAGACTTGTTTTTAGGAGTTTGGGAAGGAACCCACGAAGGAAGGACAGGCTGTTGGTTGAGGTGGTGGAATCCTGAAGGCGAATTGTTGCTTTGGTCGGAAGAACGGGGTGATCGCGAAAGACTCCGCGCTGAAAAATTGGTCGAAAAACTGCGTCAAGCGGGGATCGAGTTAGATGACGAAGAGTGAAATATCAATTGATGAGTCGAATTCGATCGGGTTTTGGTATGATGACACTCTTGTGGTGCGGGCATCCAGCCCGCCCTTGGCTAACTTTGCACTCCTATGTTAATCGAACGTCTCCAGCCGATCGCCTGGGCAAAAAAACCGCGACTCATATCTTTATTTTCTGGTTGCGGCGGCATGGACTTGCCCTTCCACCAAGCCGGATTTGAGGTAGTTTGGGCGATCGACTCCAATAAATACGCCTGCAAAACATTCAGCCGAAACATTGCTGATGTCATCGTCAACGACAGCATAGAAAATATAGACATTGCACAAGTTCCCGAAGCAGAAATATGTATAGGAGGGTTCCCCTGTCAAGATTTCTCCCTAATTTGGAAGCGCCCCGGACTTGAAGGAACCAGAGGCAATTTATATACATACTTTCTCGATTTTGTCAACAAAAAAAAGCCCAAAGCTTTTGTAGCAGAAAATGTCAAAGGCTTATTAAGTGCCAATAATTATCAAGCAATAAAACAAATAATTTCTGACTTTGAAAGTATAGCTCCCGGCTACTTAGTTAAACCTAAACTCTACAACTTTGCCGATTACGGAGTTCCGCAATTTCGGCAAAGAGTGTTATTAGTTGGGATTCGGATGGATACAGGATTTAACTTTGTGCATCCTCAGCCAGAATACGGTCAAAATCGCAAACATCCTTATCGAACAGCGGGCGAAGCACTCAAAAATGTGGAAGCAGTTCTTGACAATAACCAACATCATAAAATTCAAGCCCGCACCGTTGAAATTTTAAATCGAATTAAACCGGGAGGCAATTTCTCTGATATTCCCAAGGATAGTCCATACTATGTCAAAGGCATGATCAGTCACGTTTATCGGCGAATTCATCCTGATAAACCATCATCGACAATTATTGCTGGTGGAGGTGGCGGAACTTGGGGTTATCATTATTTAGAACCGCGTTCTTTGACAAATCGTGAAAGGGCAAGATTGCAAACATTTCCCGATGATTTTGTTTTTGAAGGTTCTACGACAGAAGTGCGGCGGCAGATTGGCAATGCAGTGCCGCCGCAGGGAATCGCTGCTGTTGTTGAGGCTTTAATTCCGCTATTTAAGGGGGATTATCCGCAAGTGGATTTATATGAAATGAGTAAAAAGTTGCAGGGGATGTCTATTCAAGAACGATTAAAATGGGCTGAATAAGAGGGGTACGAGCAGAGTTTTCCGTTAATTTAAAAGTGTGGTATAATCAAAATACCTGAGTCAGACGAAGCTTAAATCTTATATCTAAGTCAGGTTATATATTTTTATTTATCGGTGTGTGCAAAATGAATCATTACTCACGTGAACAAAAACTTCACTACAGGAAACCCCTCTAGAAACACACCTCATTACGAGTATCCCGAAGGCATACCTGAGTGCCATGCGGACATCGTAGAGGAACTACAGACGAAAGTTCAAGATATTCGGTTGATCCATATCCAAAAAGGAGATTCAAATAAAAAAAATCGTTCTGGCAATGCTGCTGTTGTCAAGTTGGAGATCCCGACAGGCAAAGTCTATAACCTAGAAGCTACCAGCAAGCGAGATCCTCTGAATATTCCAGGTGAAGAGGATGGGCCAAAGCAGTTTTTTGTACCGAGGTTTGATAGAGCAAGAGGCTGTTTGAATGAGTGTGACGCTGAGTATAAGCTTTTTAATGCACTCGCACAAGACTTGGAAAGAGATGATGTTTCCTTGGATGTAGAAGGAATACTCTACCTCTACACTGAGAAAGATATGTGTTCTGGCTGTAACATTACTTGTGATGAGGACTTTAAAATGAGATTTCCGAATATTCAAGTGATTATCTTCTACAACCAGCCATATCCGTAGAAGTACAGGATAGAAAGTCAGTAGAGCTTACCAGGGCTTTACTGGCTTTTCTGGGTAAGGTAGAATGGAGGTGATATGAAGCTTAATATTACCTGGCTCCTAGTTTACGATTAAGAAAAATACCTAAGGAGGGAAGTCAATGATACAGTTTGACATAGGTCATTACACCGATTTCAAGTTGCCCAACAATTCAGATATTCCAGAGCAATTACAACAAACACTTCACACAGTTTGGGACAGAAAGTATCGCGATTTATACGAAAGAGGCGGAAACAGCGATGTAGAAGAAGCCTTTGTAGAAGTAATGACATCCTTTGGGATGCCTAATAATCAAATATCCCATCAGCGATACGTCTATATGGCTTATGGAATAGCATTAGCAGCTAAACCGACGATTAAACATTACTTTCCTGAAGAAGACAAGGCTGATAGAGTTCAAAAAATTGTATTTTCTTGGCTGAAGGATGGTTGTGAAATTCCCGAAACTTGTGCAGATACCTTGTTTCCTAATATCAACAAAATTGGAAAATATCAAGCTACTGACGAAGCTTATAATATCTTCTATGGCTTGCTGCAAACACTCAATACAAAAACAGCCTATAATGCCATCTTAGATATTCTGTATGATGCCATTACCGGCGATGCTATTTCTGGTTTTGCTGTGGCAAAACGAGATATGTTTAATTGGTGGTTGATTGAGGTGATTCCGGCTGCCTATTGTTTAAAGTTGCCATCTACTTTATATTCAGGAAAATGGGAATTTCCGCCACTGAGTCAGTGCGCTTAAGTGATGACCAAAGTGATTGGCACAGCTTAATTAGTTAATAATCATGGGAATCCAGTTATTGACAATTACGAGCGCTCTCATTCATACTATAACTAAGCGTTGTAGGAGCTAACTTTAATGTCGGAGCTACTCGCAAGAATCACTGTTAATCCTAGACAGTGCGACAGTCGCCCTTGCATTCGCGGCATGAGAATTCGGGTATCAGACGTACTGGACTTATTTGTGGCTGGTTTGAGTGAGGAACAAATACTAGAAGAAATGCCCGATCTTGAAGCTGACGATCTGAAAGCATCTCTTTTGTATGCTTAGCGCAAACTCAATCATCCGGTATTGGTTGTATGACAATAATTTGGGTAGATACAGAATCAATCAAAATTACATCAGCGTTAATCAGCGTTCATCGGCGGTTCAAAAAATCTCAACTATTAAATTAGTTAATCATCAATCTGGAATTATCAATCAGGCACCATCAAACCCTTCAATATTCTCCCCTTTTCCTCCTCCCTCAACCCCTTACACTGCACCAAAACCCCAAAACCCCCCAAACCCATCGGATCGATCAATTGATGCAAAGCCTCCCGGCGCTGCAAAAACGTTGCCACATCCAATACTTCTGCATCATTTGTTGATAAAGAAGCAATACGATCGCCCAAACCCAACGCCATCAAAAACAAAGCCTGCTGAGTAAACCCTACCACATCCAAACCGCACAATTCACCCTGCCTTTCCAGCGCCGTAAAATTAACATGAGCCGTCAAATCCTGCCGCCCCACATTAATATAAGGATTGCTGTGATATCGGTGGCGATAATAACACTGTAGCGTCCCCTCCCTGCGCCTCGGATTGTAATAGCGGTGCGCCGCATAGCCATAATCAATAGTTAACAAATATCCTCGCTGCAACTTTTGAGCAACTGTACTCATCCAGTTCAAAGCAGCCAAATTTACCTCACTGCGATATCCGTCCCCATAAACACTCGCCGACAAATCGATGCCCACAAAATCCAAATACTCGCCAATTTTAGGGGTGGAAACTTCGTCAATTACTTCAATAAATTTTATCTCTTTTTGTTCATTCTTGGGCGTTTCTGCGGCAACGTAAATCTCCCTAACTTGCCCTTCTTCCAGAATGAATTGATGCACTGGCAAAGCATCCACTAACTCGTTAGAAAAGAAACAGCCCACAATCGAATTATTAACTATCTCATCCCAATCGCACCACTTAACACACTTGATATCACTTAAGCTTTGGCGTTGTTCCGCTTGAAGTATTGGCGAAATTTCAACAATTATGTATGTTAAAGCTTTAAATAAGTCGGGATGTTGCCGTTGCAGATATTGCAGCACATTTTCTGCAAAATTCCCCCGCCCAGCGCCCATTTCTACGATCGCGAAATTGAAGGGGCGATCGAGCAATTCCCACATTTCCAAAAACTGCTGTGCCAAAACCTCCGCAAAATCAGCACCCCAATGAGACGACGTGATAAAATCGCCTTGTTTGCCGATCGAGGGGCGATCGCTATTATAATATCCGTGCTGCGGATGATATAATGCCAAATCCATATATTCAGCAAAAGTAATTCGCTGCTGCGGAGTTGCCGCAATTCTTTCGCAGATTAAAGCGCAGAGCTCCGGGTTGCTGTCATTGATATCTGATTGCTGAACTTTCATAATTTATCGAATCAAAGTTGATGTTATTTCCTTTGTGAAGGAGAGATTTTTTTATTAACCGCAGAGGGCGCAGAGGGCGCAGAGGAAGAGAGAAGAGAGAAATAAGGTAGATTTTAGCGACGTTAATAGCAATATTAATCGATATCCATCCGCGTTTATCCGCGTTCATCTGCGGTTTAAAAAAATTAACCCGGTTCCACAAAAAAACCGGGTTAAGTTCTCAGATAAAAACCGACAAAACCTACCTGTCAACCGAGCCCATAATAATGTCGATACTCCCCAAAATCGCCACCAAATCCGCAATCTTCACGCCGCGCACAATGTGAGGCAAAATCTGCAAATTATTAAAATCCCCAGTCCGAATCTTCCAGCGCCAAGGAAAGACACTATCATCCCCGATAATATAAATCCCCAACTCACCTTTGCCGCTTTCAACGCGGACATAATGTTCGCCCTTGGGAATCTTAAAAGTCGGCGCTACTTTTTTGCCAATAAACTGATAGTCAAAACCATTCCATTCAGATTTTGGCCCGCTTTCGAGTCGCTTCGCTTCCAAATTCTCGTAAGAGCCACCGGGGAGTCCTTTCAAGGCTTGATAGATAATCTTAACCGACTCGCGCATCTCCCGAACCCGCACCACATACCGGGCCAAACAATCGCCAGCAGCTTCGGTACAAACTTCCCAGTCGAAGTCGTCATAACATTCGTAATGGTCAACTTTCCGCAAATCCCACTTAACGCCGGAAGCGCGCAACATCGGACCGGAAAGTCCCCAGTTAATCGCTTCTTCGCGAGAAATAGTACCCAGGCCTTCAATCCGGCGGCGGAAGATTGGATTGTTGGTAATTAAACGTTCGTACTCGTCAATTTTGGGAACGAAATAATCGCAGTAATCTTCGCACTTATCTACCCAACCGTAAGGCAAATCGGCGGCAACTCCGCCAATGCGGAAATAGTTATTATTCACCATGCGATAACCTGTGGCTGCTTCCCACAAGTCTAAAATCATCTCGCGATCACGCATAGTATAGAAAAAAGGAGTTTGCGCCCCCACGTCCGCCAAAAACGGCCCCAACCACAACAAATGGTTAGCAATCCGGTTCAACTCCAGCATGATTACCCGAATGTAACTCGCCCGTTTGGGGACAGCAATATTCGCTAACTTTTCCGGCGCATTTACTGTAACCGCTTCGTTAAACATCCCCTCAGCATAGTCCCAGCGGCTCACGTAGGGCACGTACATCACGTTGGTGCGATTTTCGGCGATTTTTTCCATCCCGCGGTGCAGATAGCCCAAAACAGGCTCGCAGTCCACTACGTCTTCCCCGTCTAAGGTGACGATTAACCGGAGTACCCCGTGCATGGATGGGTGGTGCGGCCCCATGTTGAGCACCATCGGTTCGGTTCTAGTCTCAATTCTTGACATAATTAAATGAATTAATGATTACTAGCTATTGTTGATTTTTGTTTGGCTTTTATGATTATGAAGGATATCGAGCTCTCTGAGAAGGAGACCCTTGGATCGGATGTGAGTATTGACACCTATCACGTTCCAGTTTTGGGTCAAGAGTTAATTGCCGGTTTGGCTGTGCGTCCAGGCGGGCACTATTTGGACGCGACGCTTGGGGGCGGGGGACACACGAGTTTGATTTTAGCGGCGGCGCCAGATGTTACAGTGGTGGCGATCGACCGCGATGAACAAGCCATCCGTTTTTGCCAAGCCCGATTTGCCAACTCGTCCGTTGAGTTTTGGCACGGCAACTTTGCTGAATATCAGTCCTCAGAGGCCGAATTTGATGGTATCATAGCAGACTTGGGCGTCAGCTCTGCTCAGTTCGATACACCGGAACGAGGATTTAGTTTTCGCCACCCAGCTCAACTAGATATGCGTATGAACCAGCAGCAATCTTTGACGGCAGAAGAGATTATCAACCACTGGGAAGAAGTTAAACTAGCAGATATTATTTACAAGTACGGCGAGGAGCGACTGTCGCGGCGGATCGCGAGGCGGATTGTGCAAAGCCGTCCTTTTCAAACTACAACAGAACTTGCAGGCGCGATCGCCTCCAGCTTCCCCCCCAAGCAGCGCAACGGCAGAATCCATCCGGCCACCCGTACTTTCCAAGCTTTAAGGATAGCTGTCAACTCCGAACTCGCTTCTTTAGAAACTTTCCTCAACCAAGCCCCACGGTGGTTAAAACCCGGTGGGAGAATCGGAATCATTACATTTCACAGTCTCGAAGACCGACCAGTCAAGCACCAACTCAGAGGAACACCCAATTTGCAGGTACTGACAAAAAAGCCGATCGTCCCACAATCCGAAGAAGTCGCTAGAAATCCCCGCTCTCGTTCTGCTAAGCTCAGACTGGCAGAAAGAATAACTTGATTCGGCAGTAGTAATATGCTTGCTGCAAAAAGTTCAGAGATTAAGGAGACTTGCATGCAGCAATCAAGTACGATTCGGCAAAGATGTAGGGAATAGCGCCAACAACCCACCACTAACCCTCCGGGTACAGTGGGGCTGGAAATACAGCCGGTGTTGACCAGACTTAGGTAGCAATACCTGCGTTAGTAGTAAGTGTTAAAATTCACACCGAGGACAGTACCCAGCTAGTTAAGAACTCTGCAATCAGAACATTAATTAGCCGTTTTGAATGCTGGTGTGTTTAGAAAAGTACCAACTGCTAACAAGGTCATTGCTCGTATCACAGCGTGAAAGCTGACTCGGGAATTTTCCCTATTGAAGCGGCCTACCGAGGCGGGTTACAGTATCGAAAGCCTCTCATCTGTGCGAACAGATGGTGCGAAAGGAATGCTCACCTTGAGGTAAAACGGGTTTCTTTAACTCAACTTGACGTAACTGATATGTTGCATATATCCAGCCCCCCTTTTCCTCCCGCCACCTTGCTGATTACAGCTATGGTGGGGGTTTTCAAGGGGGAAGAAAGATGAGTCGGGGAGATGGAAGCAAGCTGAAACTGATGGTAGTCGATGACGAACCCGACAACTTGGATTTATTGTACCGGACGTTTCGACGCGACTTTCAGGTTTACAAAGCAGATAGCGCCCTCAGCGCCCTGGAAGTTCTAGACGAACAGGGTGAGATGGCGGTGATTATATCTGACCAGCGGATGCCAGAAATGAATGGCACCGAGTTTTTGGGGAAAACAGTCGAGCGATTTCCCGATACGATTCGGATTCTGCTAACGGGATACACCGATGTTGAAGATTTGGTTGAGGCCATCAACTCAGGTCAAGTTTTCAAATACATCACCAAACCGTGGAATCCAGAAGAACTCAAATTGGTGATCAATCAAGCCTCAGATACTTACAAATACTACAAGCAGCGCAGCGTTGCATTGCGCCGCGCTTTACGCAAGGAATCTCTGTTCAATGAGGTAATGAGCGTGATTCGCGGGTCGCTTGATTACTCTAGTATGGTACAAACTATTGTTCAAACCGTAGGTCAAACTTTTGAGGCCAACTATTGTATGCTGCGGCCGGTAGAAGCCGATCGACTATTGCCGAGTACCTTCCCCTACCAATCCCAAACCTCTGAAGCCAGTAGCTTTTCTTTTGATGAAAATTTGCTGGTTCAAGCCGTAGCCAGCCGCCAAACTCAAGTGAACCCAAACAGTGGGGGGGATGGTAACTCGGTTGAGATTGCCGTGCCCCTGACTTACCAGCAAGAATTGCTGGCGGTACTGGCTTTGTGCCAGATTGGCGGCGCTAACCCTTGGTCGGCAGAAGATATAGAGTTAATAGAAGGTGTAGCAGCTCAAGCTGCTCTCGCCCTGTCTCAAGCTAAGCTCTACCAGCGGACTCTGGATTTAGCCAAGCAGATGCAAAACGAGTTGGAAGTGGCTCGCCAAATCCAAACAAACTTGTTGCGCCAAAGTTGGCCGGATTTTGAAACAGTCAGGGTGCAAGCTTGCTGTTATCCCGCGCGGGAAGTTGGCGGCGACTTTTTTGAAGTCTACGTTCACTCTCAGGGGGATATTTGGATAGCGGTGGGAGATGTTTCGGGTAAGGGAGTTCCGGCTGCTCTATTTATGGCCAGCGCGATTTCGGTGATGCGGCGGGAACTTTCCCAAGAAGTTTCTCCAGAGCCCGATCAAGTTATGCAGAACATGAATAGCACTATGTCTGACGACCTGATCGGCAACAACCATTTTATTACAATGGTTGTAGCTCGTTACACTCCGTCAACCGGACACCTAGCCTTTGCTAATGCCGGTCACATTTACCCGATTGTTTGGTCTCACTCGGAGGTGAAAGCTCAAGCCGCTAGCGGTAAAACGCCAGCCGAGCCGAATTTCCTGAAAGCTCGTGGCATTCCCTTGGGGATACTACCAGTTTGGAGAGGCAAAGCAGGTGCGATCGAACTAAAGTCAGGAGATGTATTTCTGCTGACGAGTGACGGAATTACTGAAGCTAGCGTGACAAGTCAAGCGGTAGCAGGGGGTGTACCAACCCGTTCTATGCTACAACAAGAAGGGCTTTGGCAACTCTTGATTCAAGAACCTGGTTCTTTCAACTTGGACAATTTGTTGGCTCACATCCGAGCCGATAATCCCGTTCAGGAAGACGACCAAACCATAATCTCTCTGGAGGTTCTTTGAATCTGTCAGCGACTCCCGACGCATAGTCGGGGGTGAGAGCCGAAAAAACTTAAGCCCTGCTTGTTGACGGCCCATAGAGTAGTCCTGCAAAGGACGGCGTTATCGTCAACAGTCAAAAACCACAGTAAAAAACCTAGCCGGCGATGACGCAGCTAGTTTCCTGAATCGCTTTACTGGGGGATTAAATACCTGTCAAGGGTTAAGGTAGAAGGCATTTGTCAGAAAAAACCAACGCTTAAAAGCAAAGGATTGAAACACAGATTTTTATACTTCGCTGCTTGCAGTCTCGGTATAATTATCAATTGTTAATGGGCTTAAAGCCCCTAACAAAATTTTTCAACTATACTCTTAACTTCTGCCTTCTACCGAATGACGAATGCCTGATTTTTAAACAGAAAAGGCTAGTATCCTCCAAGTAGCGACAAGTATTGAGGCCGAATCCATTCGGCGCGTCGTGTTTCATACCTGGTGTGAAGACACAGGGGTTTTCAAACTTACGGGATTTTTTTATGAATACTGAGCTTCATGTGCCAAGCGACTTGCGGTTTTTAACAATTGTTGAAAATTGGTTGCTGAGCAGTTTGGAAGTAGAGCTAGGAGAGCACGTCGATTGGCCACGTCAGTCGAATCGTTTGCGCTTGGTGTTAGCAGAAGCCTATTCTAACGTGATCCGCCATGCTCACAAAGATCAACCCAATTTGCCCGTGTTAATTCGCTTGAATTTAAAAAATAGGGATATTGGTTTAGAAATTTGGGATTACGGTAAAGGTTACGAAATGGATACTTACAATCCGCCGAGGCCGGAAGCTAAACAGGAAAGCGGCTACGGCTGGCTGATTATGAGTAGACTTATGGATCGGGTGGACTACACTTTGCAAATAGACGGTCGCAACTGTCTAAAGTTGGAAGCGAGTTTGCCGGAAAAATCTTAATTAGTCATTAGTCATTAGTCATTAATGATTGGCAATGCACTTTTTGACTCGCTTTGGCTGTCTGTCGCACGCTGCGGTGACAGCCAGTTTTTCGTGCAGTAGCGTCCCTCTCTAAGAAACTGTAAGATTGTAGGGGTACAGTCCAGATCGCACAAATACCGCAGAAACGGGATTTTTATACCGTGAGTGGCACTTTACCAAAGATTTGGAAAAAACCCGGTTTCTGCCTGATTCTGGCGATAAAGAGCCGATTAACCTGGCGATCGCACGACTTTAGCTATTACGTGCGATCGACAGGTCAAACCGCAATAGGCAATTTAAATCTGAAACAGTTTATCAAACAGCTTATTTCTTATGTGACCGCAGATTTAGCAATTCTTGGGGAGAAGCTAACAGTTTGACCGTAACAGAAAGGATTTTTGGGTCAGAATTGAGCAAGAACAGCCATCCGACATTAACACCAAATGCGGAAGTTTTCACCCGGCCGCTGACCTGAACTTCCACAGTGCCATCTTCTAAAATTTGGCTGACACCTTTCTGGGGTTCTAGCTGCATTCCTCGTGCTTCTTTTTTTAGATAAGTGGCGATCGCAATCCTGCCGATAATTGGATCTTCAAACGGCGCGTGCAGAACCCCATCATCGGCAAATAAATTAGCCGTCGCTTCAAAATCCCCCGCGTTTAAAGTTTCAAAATATTGCAGTATCCCTGGCATTGTGATGCCTGCAATCTTTATAGAGTTAGTTAAAATAGGTCGAGTTGTTGCGGTCATAAAACAAGTGATTTCAAATGAATGATTATACTGTAATCATTCTCTTTGTCGCAGCAAATCCCTCAAAAGATATAAGTAGGGGTAGGGAAATAATTCTCCGAAAAAAGGAGGAATCGGGAAGCGCAGAGCGTCGATCGCAGATTTCAGAGCGATCGACCAAAATCAATCCTACTTTCAAAAAATACAAGTGTAGCCAAGCTGTAAACCCTGATACAATCACTCATTTTTCATCCTTTAATTCTTGAATCTAAAATTTAACATCTAAAATCTAAAATGATATAAACCCAGACACCTAATGGCATCTGGGTTTCTGGGCCAGCCTGTTTAACAGAGCCAACAAGAATATTCTATTTGCGGATCAAATTGAGCAATTCTTTAGGAGATGCCAACAAGTCGATCGCCACAAAGAAAATTTGACCTTGGGGATCGAGCAAAAACCGCCACGCGATGTTCATACCCACATTCGATCCGAACCAGGGAGTTTCGACTTTGCCAGTGACTTTCACTTGTCGGTAGCCATCTTCGGCAGGTTCCGATACGCCTTGCTGGGGCATCATTTTCAGTCCTACGCACTCTTCCCGCATATAGTTGAGGATAGCGTCGCGACCAACGATCGGCTTTTGGAAAGGTGGTTGCAGGGCACCTTCTTCAGCAAATAAACCGACGGCTGGCGTGAAGTCGAAGGCGTTCATGTAGTCGATGTAGCTGAGTACAGTTTGCTCGCTAATACCCTCAATTTGGGTTTTCACCCGCTCTTCTGGAGCGGTGGGAGTGCTGCGGGGGGCTGAGCGTTTGCCGTACTCTTGGTTAAAAGCAGGGTCATAGCCCATGTTAACTACGGTGTTGCGAAGTACGGTAATTTGTTGACCCGGATCGAGTTTTTTGATGGTTTCGAGAACTTGGGTGGCTTCGGGAGACATTTGATAGCCAGCGGGGATCGGAGCGACAAGGCCCTGTTTCATCAACTGTCCCAACTCATACCAGAAACCGAGTTTGGTATTGACGCGCAAAGAAGTGTAAATCCGGCCAATTGTTGTGTCGGCGTTGCTGGCTAGGTCAAACATGGTTTTGCTTTGAGCAGCCGGCGACATTTGCTTGATTTCGCTCAGAATGCCTTCGACAAGCGCCATGCTGGCTACTCCCGGTGCTGCTGCGGTAATGGAAACGCCCATTTCGGTGTAGGCATACCAGAGCAGTGCGAGTTGGTCTTCAACGCTGAGTTTGTAGAACGCTTCCGTGGTAGCCGGAACAACGCTAGCGATCTCGGTGTTGGAAAAAATAGATTGAGCTGATTGAATACTAACTGCCATATGTATGCTGTGGGATTCGCTGTCGGTTTTACTTGCGTACTTGAATTAGCGAATCGAATTCTCCCTAAATTAAATTATGTAACATTTTTGACATTTTGGAGTTCAAACTTATAAATATAAAGATTGTAAAAGAATTATCAATACTGTCCCAAAAATACTCTTAAAACTACTAGACTTATGGCACAAATTGTGCAGTGGTTTCTTACGTGATGAAAAAATCAATTAATAGCGATCGCATTAAGCAAAAAGCCCTTGAGTTGGGATTTCACAAAGTGGGGATAGCCTCAACAGACGCGGATTTTGATTTAGAAAAACAAAGATTGCAAGCTTGGCTGGACAAGGGTTATCAGGCGGATATGGCATGGATGGCAAACCCGAGACGGCAGGATATTCGATCGCTCATGCCAGAGGTGCAGTCATTAATATGTGTCGCCATCAACTACTACACACCTCACCAACGCCCCTCAAATCCCCCTTGTGAGAGGGGGGACGATACAGCGGTCGAATATGCTAAAATCTCTCGCTACGGTTGGGGGCGGGATTACCACAGAATTTTTCACAAAAAACTGAAGGTTTTGGCAAATTGGGTGCGATCGCAAGGCGAGGGAATTGAAGCGCGGTATTATGCTGATACCGGGCCAATTCAGGATAAAATGTGGGCGCAGCGTGCCGGGATTGGCTGGATTGCCAAAAATGGTAATGTAATTTCGCGCGAATACGGTTCTTGGGTGTTTTTGGGCGAAATCTTGACTAATTTAAAGTTAGCGTCGGATGAGTCTCATACGGAACATTGCGGTACTTGTACTCGCTGCATTGAGGCGTGTCCGACGGGAGCAATTACTGAGCCTTTTGTGGTGAATGCCGAGCGATGTATAGCCTATCACACGATCGAGAATCGAGCCGAAAAATTGCCCTACGAAATTGCATCTAATTTACAAGGTTGGGTAGCAGGTTGCGACATTTGTCAGGATGTTTGTCCTTGGAATCAGCGATTTGCTAAACCAACTGATGTGGCAGAGTTTGAGCCTTATCCTGAAAATATAGCACCGACACTTGCAGAATTAGCCGACATTTCCGACGAGGAATGGAACCGCAGATTTACAGCTTCCGCGCTGCGGCGCATTAAACCGGAAATGCTGCGGCGAAATGCCAAAGCCAATCAAATTAACCCTTAAAATTTGAGATGTTCGTCAGGGTGCTTAGGGGGCACATTACCCTATAGATAATAACCCTAGGGTATGTACGGAGCGCCAATAGTCAATACATTATGCAGTAAGTCATTCCCCATCTAAAATCTAAAATCTAAAATCTAAAATTGTATGATACCCGGTTCCTTATTTGCTATTGTCCCATGACCAAAGTAATTATTTTTGATTTTGACGGTACTTTAGCAGATACAATCGATATTCTTCTGAGCATCACCAACCGTTTGTCAGTAGAATTGGGCTTTAAGTCTGCGACCAAGGAGCAAATCGCTCAACTGAGCAATTTAACTTCTTGGCAACTCCTTCAGTATTCTGGCATTTCTATCTTCAAATTCCCGCTGTTGATTAGAATGTTGAAAGCAGAGTTACGCAGCGAAATTCCCAACATTCAATTATTTCCGGGAATTAAAGAAGTTTTACTGGAGTTAAAAAAACTGGGATTTCAACTGGGCATTATCACATCTAATTCCAGAGAAAACGTCTTGGCATCGATGGAAAAAAACGGTTTGCAAGATACTTTCACATTTATTTACTCGGGTTCAACTTTTGGCAAACATAAAGTTATTAATAGCTGGCTAAAAAGAGAAAATATAAATGCTAAAGAAGTTGTTTATGTGGGAGATGAGATTAGAGATATAGAAGCTGCTCGAAAAACAGGAATTAAGGTAATGGCTGTAGCTTGGGGTTTTAATTCTCAGGAGGCTTTGGCTGCACACAATCCCGATTTTTTGATTAAACGCCCCCAGGAATTGATAGAGATTATGAGTAATTTGCGGGAAGTGTAAACTGAAATTGCCAAAAGTAAGACTCCTCGGTGGAAATCAATTCTACACAAACTCTCGTTGCAGCAGAGAGGGACTAAAGAATAAAAGGGGTATTAAAGCCTGATTTGTTATCAGCTATAGTCCCTATTATACTCTGTAAGAGTAAAATCTATTAATCTCCTTCGCCCCGTTTTAGTGCTGCTAAAACTGCTTGCTGGCTAACTGCTTGGTAGATTTTGCTAAAATGTTGCTTGAGTGCGTCAGATGCGGGCGAGGATTTACTAGCGCTTCCTTTTCCGTCGGTGGCGATGGGAATTGGGCCTAAGATATCTAATACTGTTTCGCTGCTGGGTGGGGGTACAATAACTACTAAAGATGATTCTAGCTGCTGATTGTATTCCCAAAAGCGATCGACCTTTGGCAATTTAGAATTCGCTGTGGGCGCATTTTCGCCGGAGTTGAGTTGAGAATTTTCCTCTCCTTGCGTACCTCGTCTTTGACGAAGTGCTGTCAAAATTTGCTCTTTGGTTCTCCCCCGCAGTTGAAAGAGTACGAAGGGGTCTTCACTGAAGCGATCGCCCAATAAGTAGTATACTGCACTGATGTGTTTGCAAGGGTTTTGCGGGTCAGGACAGCTACAGCGCGATCGAATATCAGATAAACTTAACGGAAATAGCGTTTTGCCCGCCGCTGCAAATACATCTTCAATATTGTGCGGCATTTCTCCTGCTAAGAGTTTAGCTGAAAAAACTGCTCTTTGAGACATATTTTCAATCACATAATCCCAATCTTCATCGCTTAAGGTGTCTAGGCCTAAAGAAACTTGATAGGGTTTTGGATCAGTGCCTTGAACTACGGCAATTACTTCTTGGTTAGGGAATTTAATGCTGAGAACTTTACCTTCGCGCGCATATTGCCAGCCACGTTCTAAGCGCTTTTTGAAGCGATAGGTATTGATTAAATCTAACCACTGTTGTGTCCACCATTCTCTGTCAATCATTTATTTGGGAATTGGGAATTGGGCATCGGTCATAGGGCATCGGGCATTGGGCATCGGGCATTGGGCATTGGTAATTGGGATGTTGAATTCAGAAAGAAAAAAACAGCTATCCGTGTATTCGTAACTTCCGTGTCATGCTGTTTGGAATGGGTTATATAGCGGTTCTCAAGAAAGTGAGGTATGCCCTATGCCCTATGCCCTATGCCCTATGACCGATAGCACGTGATCTTTATGAGAAATGCTATATTATTATTCTTCTGTTTCTATAATAGCATTGCGATCGAGAATCAGTAAATTCCGAAGTTGGTCTGTATCTAGCTCGGTGAGCCAGTTTTCGCCAGCGCTGACAACTTGTTCGGCTAACGCTTTTTTGCTTTCGATCATATCGTGTATTTTCTCCTCTAACGTACCTGTGCAGACAAATTTGTGAACTTGTACATTGCGGGTTTGACCGATGCGAAATACGCGGTCAGTTGCCTGATTTTCGACTGCAGGATTCCACCATCTGTCATAGTGGAAAACGTGAGTTGCTCTGGTTAAGTTCAAACCTGTCCCGCCTGCTTTTAAAGATAAAATCATAATCGGCGGGCCTTGGGGGTCGTGCTGGAAGCGATCGATCATTTCTTCCCGCTGCTGTTGCCGAATTCCGCCGTACAAGAACAAAACTTCTCGCCCTAAATGCTGTTCTAGATGGGGTTTCAGGAGTTTTCCCCATTCAGCAAATTGAGTGAAAATTAAAGCCCGATCGCCCTCAGCGAGCACCTCTTCTAACATTTCCACCAACCGCTGCAATTTCCCCGATTCCTGACTCTTAATCTCCAATTCTTTCGGCTTTGCTTCTGCTTTCACAAGAGCCGGATGGTTGCAAAGTTGCTTGAGTTTTACCAGCAAAGCCAGAATCATTCCGCGACGCTGAATGCCTTCGGCTGAGTCTAATTCAGCTATTGACTCTTCGACTATTTTCTGATATAATACCGCCTGTTGAGCCGCCAGCCCGCAAAACACAGTCATCTCCTGTTTTTCGGGCAAATCTTGGATGATTTCTTTGTCAGTTTTCAGGCGGCGGAGGATGAAAGGCCGAACGAGCGATCGCAAAGTCTGCAAAGATTCTCGATCGCCGTATTTCTCGATCGGAATTGCAAATCGGCGCTGAAAGAAATTGCGCGGCCCCAAATAGCCAGGATTGAGAAAGTCCAAAATAGACCACAATTCTTGCAGTCTATTTTCCACCGGAGTTCCCGTCAGTGCAATTCTAAAAGATGCCTCGATTTGTCGCACCGCTTGCGACTGCTTCGCCTCGGAATTTTTAATATTTTGCGCTTCATCCAAAACCAATCCTTGCCATTTAATGCCTTGAAATTCCTTAGCATCCCGAAACACCAGCGCGTAACTGGTAATTATTAAATCCTTTCCCTTAATTGCCGTCGCAAATGCTTTGCCTTTAGGGCGTTTGTCTCCGTGGTGAACTAACACTTTCAGCGTCGGGCCAAATTTCTTGACTTCGCGCTCCCAATTGCCCAATACTGATGTCGGACAAACCAGTAATGTTGGCGCTTCTAGAGAATTTTGTTCTTGTAAATGCAGGAGAAAGGTAATGAGCTGAATAGTATTGTGGCACAAGATATTATTGGCAACAAAATTGTGATGCTTGCTCACCTCAAAATCATAAACCCACCCACTGTACTCAAAATCCTCAATTTCCTCTATTCTGCAATAAAATACTTCGCGATCGAGTATAAGTTGCAAATTTTCTCGGACAGTATCTAGCTGCGCTACATTGAGATTTGCATAAGCCTGTAGGGTTTGATTCGTCCATTTAGAAGGCTTTAGCTGGCGGTACTCCTGTTCTGCGGAACCACCAAGCACATTTTCCATACCTGCTACCACCTTTCCTAGGCTGATGCGGGAAAACTGCTGGGAACCGTTAATATAAACAGGATTGTGCATTCCAAAATGCCGTAGCGGCAGTTTGGTCATCTCCACTGCATCGGCAACAATATCCGAAACCGGAATTCCTTCGACATTGGTATTGGCAGTAGCTTCGCAAATTTTCTCTAAATTTTGCTGTTTTTCTGGATAACCGAAGCCAATTTCCTGCAAAAATATGCGCGCTGAGTTACCGCCGAAAGTACCGATATAATAGGTGCGAAAAATCCCGCTGCCATTGGTGGCGCGTTTCTGCTTAGTGGCGATTCGCAGCCAAATTCCAAAGCGCCGCAGCAGTGTAGAAAGTTGTTGAATTATTAAAGGCGAAGCGGTGCTAATTTCGATATTTCGCGTGTTAAGAAAGACAGAACCTTCAGCATCAAAGTAATTTTTGAGGAAAATTCGTATGCTGTCAAGATTAGCTTGCATGATAAATTGTGGGAAGCTTTTCTCGGCTGACAGCTTTCCCCACTCGTAGCCTTTAGCCTCAAGAAAGCTTTGGTACGATCGACTGCATACAACCAAGTCTGCTGCTGTCTGCTTAGCACGAGTACGAACAGCAGGATTATTGATTTTTATTCCATACTTTTCGCTGAGCCTATGGAGTGCGACACGTAGCTTTTCCAGAACTGTCGCATCTTTTTGTGCGATCGAGAGTACAGCCCGATCGCGCTGCTCATATCCCTCAGCAATCTGCCAAGCCAGAAACTTGACCAAATCGGGATCTTCCGGTTTTCCTTCCCAATACAATTTAGCAGGAACGCAAACATAATCTCCCACCTTGAGGTCATTTGTCCAGCCATCGCGTCCTAACAATTTGTGGCGGCGGGTAATTGTGATGCTGCTACCGTCTTGCAGTTTGATTGTTCGCAACTTTTCTTGCACTTGCTGGCGGTAAAGTCGTCGAATAGGTGCCTGTACAATTTTGCCTGTTTCCTGATTTATGGAATTTACCAGTAATTGCTCGTTAGGTTCAGACCAAAAGCCCTCACCGTCGAATTCTGTTTTTCCGGCATAAGCTTCCCATATTTTTTCAGCTTTTTGTAAAAAACCATTGACAAAAAGCAAACTTTGTGGTAACAAGCATTTACCGAGCCCCATATCGTCCGCGAGACAAGCACCCAAACCCCAGCGTTCTAAGAATGCTAACCAGCCTGCTCCTAGGGCTTGATAAGGCCGCAATTGTCCTCGGAAACTAGCCGGAGTTGCGATCGCACTTACCGCTTGATTATCGCTCAAAGTATTCAACAATTCCTGAAGTTGACCCGTAGCCTCAAAATTCACCACAGGCAATTTTTCGATCATCTGAGTATCGCCCGACGCCAAACGCAAAGCATCCTCCAAAGAAAGAGTCATTTGCTCTTTGCGGCTGGCAAAAAAAGTTTGAGCCGCTTTCACATCCGGCGCGCGCAACTCCACCCACTCGCCGTTAATTTCCACCAAAGGCGAATTCAACGCGGTCAATCTGTCAAATTCTGCCTTAGAAATGCGCTGTCCGCCGATCGTCAATTCCCACTTAAAATTTAGCAGACTTTGCAATCCCAGCCCACCTTTCGCCGGAGTCACTTTCGGAGTTTCCGCTTGAATGCTCAAACCCAAGCGACTCGCCCAACCATCCGTCTTTGTCAAACTAGGCGGCAAAACTACGCCCAATCCGCTATCAGTAAAACGCCAAGCCACAGACTTGATAAAATTGTAGGCATCTAACGGTTTTAAAAGACAAGATTGAGGCCGCTGTGCTTGCAAACTCGGTTCAATTAACGGATAGAGTTTTGAGGCTAAGCCCAAGCCGCTGAGCAAAGTTTCTTGAGGTAATTCTATAGTCCTGCCTGCATAATTCAAACGCTCGACTGAGTTGTTCCAAATGGTTGTCGCGTCTACCAAAAATTCTGCTTCATCTGCTGCTTGCAAGCAATAATTTAAACTCCAGTCGGCTTTACCGGGCGCTGGTGGTATGAGTTGAAAGCAAGTGCGAAATTGATTGTGTTGAGATAATTGGTTTTGCAGCGGTGCAGTCCAAGCACTCAGCTTGGTTGCCAAGTTTTCCAATGCTGCTGTTTCTACTTGCACAATTCCAGATTCCTGCTGCAAAGCTTGCAGCCAGTCGCGCACAGGAGAAACTGCTTTGATGTCTAAAGTAAAGCTACCAGTCGTTAGCGCAGCCCTCGAAGAGGATCGCACTTGACTATCTACAATACTGCTCAAAAAGCCTAACACCAATTCCTCCGCCCCCATCGGCAAATCGACCGCTAAAGGCAATTGACTAGATTCTTCTTCCTTTTCCCCTCTTCCTTCTTTTTCCCCTCTTCCTTCTTCCTTTTCCCCTCTTCCTTCTTCCTTCTTCCTTCTTCCTTCTTCCTTCTTCCTGACATCCGTTACATCCGTTACAGAATCCGTTGCCGAACTTCCTTCTTCCTTCTTCTGATATGTTCTGCAAGCCGTCGGCATTTGCTTGACAAAAGTGGCGAGGCGGAGTGTATCTGTAGAACTATCTAACAACGGTTGCCATTTGGCAATAGCAGAACCGTCCGACTGTTTCTCCAATCCAGGCAAAAACTTGCATCTTGCCAACAAATCCAAACTCCACCTAGCAATATGAGACCAAAAACGCAAATCTGAGCCGACAAAAGAGTCTGTTTCTGTGCTGTTAAGGGGTAGTGATTGCAAGAAAACAAAAGCTGCTTGAGGGTTGAGACAAAAACCCTGGACTTGCCAGGGATAAAGGTAAATTTCCTCGGTTTTAGTGGGTTCCTCAAGTGCTGCTGCTGAGTGCTGCGGCATCAGAGTTGCGTTTGATTCTGAGATTTGGGTGGGAAGTGCGATCGCCCGAATTTCCCTTTTAATCGAGGAGTTTTGGGCGGGAATTTCTGCTGCGTTTTGAGTTTTAGGCGATCGCCTAGTTTTTTTGCTTTTTTCCGGTGGAGTTTCTGCGGTTTCCGGTAATTGCCAATCCAGTTTTCCCGACTGTTGCAAGGAATTTAGGAAACTCTTAAATTCAGCTTCGGTCATAGCTAAGGGATGCTGTAGATTTATCCCCACCTTGGTGTCAATTGCCCCTATTTTTCGCCAAGTTTCTCCCCATATAAATAAGCAATTTTTCTCATCCTCTAGGAGCCAACTGCCGTGTAAAATTGCCATATTTTTTTACCCTGATATTTGTATTTAAGTGCGAGGTTGACTACAGCATTTATATGGAATTTGTGAAAATTTTATTTAAAACAAACCGAGGAAATTTTGAGCCAGATAGGAATTAGGTAGAACCTGTATATTTAGGTACTTAGGGCACACCTTACCGCTTATTGCCAGGCCTAGATAACTAAATCCCTCTTCCTTCTTCCTTCTTCCTTCAACGTCCCAATTCCCAAACGAAAATTGATCGTACCATCTATGGAAGGCGTTTAGCGGACGATCGACCAGAGAATCGACCCCAGACTGCAAAAAATAATTCGAGAGTATAAATGCTTATAAGCCAGACGCAGACAGTCGATCGCGAGGCGATTATCCCTGTCTTTTGGCGTCGGACTCTCAAACATCCTGTGGTAATGTTACGATCCCGACAGAGAAAGAATGTGGTAGATAAGGAAGCAGTGCTACATGGTAGAGATAGACAAGTCAATATCCTTCGATGGACGGGATATTAGACTGAAGATTGGTTTACTAGCGCCTCAAGCAGGCGGTGCAGTTTTGATTCAGTCGGGTGACACGGCCGTTTTGGTGACAGCGACTCGATCGCAGGGGAGAGAGGGAATTGATTTCCTGCCCCTGTTGGTGGATTACGAAGAGAGACTCTACGCTGGCGGTAAAATTCCCGGTGGATTTTTGCGCCGGGAAGGGCGTCCCCCAGAAAAAGTGACTCTGACGGGTCGTTTGATCGATCGACCCCTGCGTCCCCTATTTCCAAGCTGGCTGCGAGATGACATCCAAGTTGTAGCCACAACGGTTTCGATGGACGAACAAGTGCCACCGGATGTTTTGGCGGTGACGGGGGCTTCAGTAGCGATACTGCTGGCGAAAATGCCGTTTTACGGGCCGATGGCTGCGGTGCGAGTCGGTTTGGTAGGAGATGATTTCATCATCAACCCAACTTACAGCGAAATCAGAGAAGGCGAGTTGGATCTCGTGGTAGCTGGTTCTCCTGACGGAGTAATCATGGTAGAAGCCGGCGCCAACCAGTTGCCGGAACAGGATATCATCGAGGCGATCGACTTCGGCTATGAAGCAGCCTGTGACTTGATTCAAGCCCAGCGCGAAATTATGGCGGAATTGGGTATCGATTTGGTGGTAGAGGAACGGCCATCCCAAGATTCGGCCCTAGAAAACTTCATTCGCGATCGCGCCCAAGAACCCATCCGCATCATTTTGTCAAGATTTGAAAAAGACAAAACAATACGGAATGCAGCTTTGGACGAAGTTAAGGCAAATGCAGTCGAATCTGCGATCGCCGAACTTGCCGAAGACGATCCGGTAAAACTAGCCGCCACCGCCAACAGCAAGGCGATCGGCAACGTTTTCAAAGACGTTACCAAAAAAATGATGCGGAAGCAGATCCTCGAAGATGGCATCCGCGTAGACGGTCGCAAGCTAGACGAGGTGCGACCCGTTTCTTGTCGCGTAGGCGTGCTGCCGTCGCGAGTACACGGCTGTGCGTTGTTTAATCGGGGGTTAACCCAAGTCTTGTCCGCAGCTACCCTGGGAACCCCAGGCGACGCCCAAGACTTAGGAGACGACTTGCACCCGCAGCAAGACAAACGCTACCTGCATCACTACAATTTCCCGCCGTTTTCGGTAGGAGAAACCAAGCCGATGCGATCGCCCGGCCGCCGAGAAATCGGTCACGGAGCCCTCGCAGAACGCGCTTTGCTGCCCGTTTTGCCATCCAAAGAAGATTTCCCCTACGTGATTCGCGTAGTTTCCGAAATCCTTTCTTCCGACGGTTCCACCTCAATGGGTTCAGTTTGCGCCTCAACGCTAGCATTAATGGATGCAGGCGTTCCCCTTTCCCAACCCGTCAGCGGCGCGGCAATGGGCTTAATTAAAGAAGGCGATGAAGTCCGAATTTTGACTGACATTCAGGCAATTGAAGACTTCTTAGGCGACATGGACTTCAAAGTAGCCGGTACCGACACCGGCATTACTGCTTTGCAGATGGACATGAAAATCAAAGGTTTGCCCTTAGATGTGATTGCCACCGCCATCCGACAAGCCAAACCAGCCAGACTGCACATTTTAGAAAGAATGCTGGCAACCATCGACACTCCCCGCAAGGAAATGTCGCCGTTTGCACCACGTTTGCTAACCCTGAAAATCGATCCAGAATTTATCGGTTTGGTAATTGGGCCTGGTGGCAAAACGATCAAAGCCATCACCGAAGAAACCGGTGTCAAAATTGACATTGAAGACGACGGAACCGTGACAATTGCTGGCAACGACAGCGAAAAAGCTCAGCGGGCTTACAACATTGTCCAAGGCATGACGCGCAAGTTGAATGCAGGAGATGTGTATGTCGGCCGTGTAACTCGAATTATTCCGATCGGCGCTTTTGTGGAAATTTTGCCCGGAAAAGAAGGAATGATTCACATTTCCCAGTTAGCGGACTACCGCGTTGGCAAAGTGGAAGACGAGTTAGCTGTGAACGATGAAGTGATTGTCAAAGTACGAGAAATTGACAACAAAGGTCGAATTAATTTGACCCGCTTGAATATTCATCCCGACGAAGCGGTAGCCGCCCGCGAAGCGCTGAATAAATAGTTGAGAGTTGGTAATTGGTAATTGCTTTTAGAGTAATTGCTAATTGCTAATTGCTAACTCGTGATTAGTGATTTTTAATTGCTAATTGAGATGAAATCTGATTGTTTCAGATTGATTTGGGAGTAGGTGCGCGACAGCGACAGATCGACAAAAGTGCGATCGGCTGTGGAAGTTAATAAAGTCGCGCACTTTACCCTCGGCGGTTGAAACCGTAACTACATAATCGATCGCAACTGTGATTCAAGAGTGACAATCTTCTATGTCCCCGTTATAGCCGCAGGATATCTTCTATGACCGAAAGCATCCAGGATACCCGCCACGTGATTCATCCGTCCAGAAATAAAAAACCTGTATCCGATAAAGGAGCCCCCGAATTTATCTCGCGCAAGTCAATGCTTCAAATCTAAAATCTAAAATCTAAAATCTAAAATCGATTGACAGGGGCAGTTCTATTTGAAACAGAGAACCTTTCCCAACCTCGCTACTTACTGTTAGGTGTCCGCCGTGAGCTTCCACAATTTGCTGGGCGATCGCCAATCCCAATCCAGAGCCGCCTTTCTTCCGTGTTCGTACCTCATCAACTCGGTAAAATCGATCAAAAATGTGTGGCAAATCTGCCTCTGGAATGCCGATTCCCCTATCTTCTATTTGAATTAAAATGCGATGAGACTGATTCAATAACCGCAGCCACACTGTTCCTTCAGGTAAGGTATATTTGCAGGCATTGGTGAGTAGATTAGTGATAGCTTGTTTTAATAAATCAGAATTGCCTTTGATCATAACTCTCTCTTCAGGCAGTTCTAAATGAAGTCTTAAATGCTGGGCAACACCCTGTATTGATGAAGTGGCGATCGTATCTTTTAACAGGTCATTCAAGTGAATCGATTGAATCGAGTTTGCGTCTAACTGTCCTGCCTGTCGTGCTAAAAACAAGAGATCAGTCACCAACCGATTCATCGACTTAGCCGTTTCAGCAATCTTTTCCAATCGAGAGTGCTTAGGCTTGCCGGCATCGACTGGGCTGAGTAAGCCAACTTGGGCATTGCTGAGTATGGTGGCAAGCGGTGCTCTTAGTTCGTGGGAAGCATCAGATGTAAATCGTTGCATTTGGGCATAGGCGTTTTGAATGGGTTGCATAGCCAATCCGCCTAAAAACCAACCTACTAGACTAATCGCGCCCAGGGTCAAGGGCAATGTTACCACCATTACCATCAGTAACTCTCTCAGTGTTTTCTGAGCATCAGTCAATGGGATGGCAATCTGGAGGTAGCCAATCGTGCGTCCCTTGTAGTCAACCGGAAGCGTTAATTGTCGCAGCCACTCGGGGGAAGACTGAATGGTTTGAAACGCCGCGCGAGCCTGAATCTGAGCCGAGGGCTGCGCCCCATAAAACTGTTGCAGTTGTCCAGTCGCTGAATACCACCGAGCATAAACAACTTCACTGTCAGAGGGAGGAGAATAATTCCCAAGAATCGGAACGTTACTCAGATCGATGTGTTCTTTTCCCTGCCGCAAACCATAGTCAATATTGGCAGCCATGACTCTTGCTTTTTTGTAGAGTAGTCGATCGCTCTCTTCTAAGCGGTTAACTGCTCGCTGGTAGTAAATGATCCCTGCAAAAATGATCAGAATAGCCCCCATCGAGAGCGTAAACCAGTGGGCAAGATTGCGGCGGCTACGATTAAACATCTGGATTCAAGCGATATCCCATACCATATACGGTTTCTAGCCAACGGACAGCACCTATCATCTGCAATCGCTGCCGCAGACGACGCACTAGGACAGTAATCGCATTACTCTCCGGTTCGCTGCCCCACTCCCACAAAGCTTGTTCTATTTGGCTACGGGAGAGTATCTGACGCGGATGGCGCATCAGATACTCTAGAAATAGAAATTCACGAGTCGATAACTGCATACTTTGCTCCCCCCGTTCAATAGTCAGCGTTGATAAATGTAGAGTCATATCTTCAACCTGTAAAGTATCTCCTTTCCAAAGTGGCGATCGTCGTCCCAATGCCCGCACCCGTGCCAGCAGTTCAAACACATCGGCAGGTTTGATCAGATAATCATCAGCTCCAGCGTCTAAACCGCTAATTTTGTCAACAATCGCATCTTTGGCAGTCAACAGCAACACTGGGGCCGTTTTTCCCAGACGGCGGTATTGCTGGCATAAGCTTAAGCCACTGATCTCAGGTAATAACCAATCCAGGATCAACAGATCATAGTCCCGCTTCGATAAAATCCACTGGGCCGTCGCCCCATCTTCTACACCATCGACAATATGTCCAGCCTCAGAGAGAGCAGCTTGAAGTGGCTCCAGTTGATCTACATCGTCTTCTACCAGGAGAATTCGCATCCGTCTAACCATTGTTTGGCAAATTTTACGTATGGTAGAGAAGAAATTTAGGCAAAGCCTCCATCACAGGTAAGATTTATGCCAATCTGTTGCTAACTAAAATGTTGGTAGTTTCTCCAGATTATTTCGAGCCATCTAAATCTAAAATCCAACATTCCAATGGCTTTACCTCGCCTCCTACCGCTTCTACACCGCGCTGCCTGGGAATTCTGGTTACCCCTGCCTTTGGTAGCAGCCTTATTCTGGACTACAGGTAACTTCCTCGCGGTTCAAGTTCTCAGCCGTCCTTATAACTCTGTCCACAAACTCCAGGCAGATAGACCGTTAAATCGGAGATTACCAGTAACAATCTTGACCATAAATGCAGAAATCGATCGCAGCCTAGGTGTTACCACTATTTTTGTCAACACCAGTGACTCAACTCTAAAGAAGCTGGAATACGAGTTTCCAGTAACCCAAACCAGTCAGGTCGAAGCAACGATCGCCCAAGAATTAGCAATGCCGGTTGAAAATGTCCGCAAATTGATCAGCTACCGTATTAAGAACTAAGCGGATGATCGAAAAATTGCTGCACCATTCGCGAGTGGGAAATAGATCGAGTGCCGCCGATCCTAAGCAGGGATTTAGTGCCTGTGATGAGAAGGACTAGAAATTGTGTCTTCTGTAATATCGATAGGCTCCCAGTAATTAATTGGAGAAATGTGGGGATTGTCACCTTTGAGTCACATTTGCTGTTGACGCTAAGAGTAGACCTTGATTGTCAACCCTCTCCTCAATAGATTTTTGAGGATGAACAGTTCACGTTTCCAGCAACTCTTTTTAATTTCTGGTATCGCAGGAATTTTAATTCTTCTGAGTGGGCGTCGGATTTTTGGGCAAAACGGAAATTGCTTTACGCCTGGGTGTCGTTACAAATTCTACTCGTTGAGAAGCTAAAACTGTGGATAGATTAGAGAACACTGCACTGGTGGAACGTAACGAACCCCAAACAGGGACTCCAAAACCCTCTATTACTCTAATTGAAGCGATCGCCTTGATTGTCGGGCTAGTAATCGGCGCAGGCATTTTTGAAACCCCTGCTCTGGTCGCTGCTAATACCGGAACGGTTGGTGGTGTCATAGGAGTCTGGCTAATGGGCGGTGTTGTGTCATTGCTGGGGGCACTTTGCTACGCCGAATTGGCAACGACTTATCCCCATGTCGGCGGCAACTACTACTACCTGAAACGGGCATTTGGGCAACCGATCGCGGTTTTATTTGCTTGGGCGCGCATGACTGTGATTCAGACTGGCTCGATCGCGCTGCTGGCATTTGTGTTTGGCGACTATGCCTCGGAGCTATTTCGACTAGGTGGCTACTCGCCTGCAATTTACGCAGCAGTCGCAATCGCCCTGCTCACAATGCTGAACATCATTGGACTGCGCCAGAGTAAAGGCCTCCAGAACTGGCTAGCGGTGATACTCGTTTTAGGCTTACTCCTAGTGATCGTGGTTGGTCTGGCATCCTCCCCTCCTCCCGTCGGGCCCCTTCCCTTCGATGCCTCTCCTACCTCTTCCTGGGGCTTAGCGCTGGTCTTCGTGCTGCTGTCCTATGGTGGTTGGAATGAAGCCGCTTACATTTCTGCCGAAATTCACCACCCGCAGCGCAATATTTTGCGATCGTTCCTCTGGAGCATTGGCATCATTACAGCACTTTATCTGCTGATTAATCTGGCATATCTGCGGGGATTGGGTATCGCAGGCATGGCAGACTCTCAAGCCGTTGCATCAGATTTACTGCGGCGAGTGCTGGGTGAACCGGGAGCCACGTTTGTGAGTTTACTGGTTGTGACCGCCACGCTGGGGTCGATCAACGGCAGCATCTTTACGGGGGCACGCAGCAGCTTTGCTCTGGGGCAGGATAGGTCTGCGTTTCGCTGGTTGGGACGCTGGCACCCGCATCCGAGTTCACCAACAACCGCTTATTTATTGCAAGGTGCGATCGCGCTGACGCTGATTGGGCTGGGAACCTTCACCCGCAAAGGATTTGAAACAATGGTGGACTACACTGCCCCCATTTTCTGGTTTTTCTTTTTGATCAGCACCCTGTCGTTAATTGTTTTACGCATTCGAGAACCTGATCAACTCCGCCCGTTTAGCGTACCGCTTTACCCGATCGTTCCCATAATGTTCTGCGCCATTTGTGGCTATTTGCTCTATTCCAGTCTGGTCTATACAGGCATCGGCGCGATCGTAGGGGTCATCGTTGTTCTACTGGGTATTCCCTTTGCCCGTCATACTACATAGCAACTTTTTTTGGAGATTTACGATCATGCAACTCAAAACCATTAGGCAATCAGTCTTTGTTGGCGTTAGCATTCTCAGTTTTGCTGCGATCGGCTGTAGCGAACAACGTAACTTTGAGACAGTGGCTCCCACCCCGGCTGCCACATCCCAAACTAATTCTGTTTCTGATCTAGCTCAAGCGAGTCCTAGCCCCACAACAGAAGCTCCCACTCGTCAACCCGATGTCGTTTACGTTCCAACGCCTGTACCGGTTGTGAATGAAATGCTGCGGCTCGCAAACGTGCAATCCAATGACGTGGTTTACGACCTAGGTAGTGGCGACGGTAGGATTGTGATTGCAGCCGCTCAAAAGGTTGGCGCGCGGGGCATTGGTATTGACATCAGCCCAGAACGCATTCGAGAAGCTAACGAGAACGCCAAAAAGGCTGGCGTGACCGATCGTGTCGAGTTTCGTCAGGAAGATTTATTCCAAACAGACTTCAGTGAGGCAACAGTTGTCACGCTTTACCTACTGCCAGAACTTAACATAAAACTGCGCCCCAAATTACTCAGTGAATTAAAACCAGGTACGCGCATTGTGTCCCATGAATTCGATATGGGCGACTGGAAACCTGAGCAGGTAGTAAAAGTGGGCGAGAGAACAGTCTACTACTGGGTTGTACCTGAAACTGCTTCGTAAAACTTATCTAAACTTGTCTAAACTCATTTTCAGACACAGTTTTTAGTTCACTTCCTACGCTATTGGGTAGACGGCTAATCCCAAGATAAGTAGGCTATCTCCCTCAAGCCGAGGGTTCCCAGTTTAAAATATTAACGCTTGCATTCCAATCGCGATCTAAAGATATACCGCAAGCAGGACAGTCAAAAGTCCGAACGCTTAGCGGCATATCTTTTTTTGTGCCACAATTCGAGCAAGTCTTGCTGCTGGGAAACCACTGGTCTACCAACACTAAATTAGCTCCGTACATTTGGCACTTGTAGTCGAGTTGACGTTTGAATTCGTAAAATCCAAGGTCAGATATTGCCCCGGCTAATTTGTGATTTGCCATCATTCCTTGAACGTTTAAGTTCTCAATCTTAATTACCCTGAAATTTTTGGCTAAATAAGTTGTCAACTTGTGGAGAAAGTCCAAACGAATGCGAGCTATCCGGGCATGAAGCTGACTAATTTTGCTGTAAGTTTTGCGCTGATTGCGAGAGCCTTTTACCTGTTTTGATGCTTGGCGCTGTAAAGTAGCAAGCTTGGTTTTCGCTTGTTTTAGCGGCTTTGGTGCATCAAAAGTCTGCTGGGTTGATAGCGTGGCCGCATACTTGATGCCGACATCAATTCCCACGGAGCCTTCAAAGTGCTGGACGGGCAAGCGCTCTGCGTCAACGCAGAAGGAAACGAACCAGCGATTCCCTTCTTTTGAAATAGTAAAAGTTTGAGAGATGAAACTGCATTCTAATGGTTCATAGAGTCGAAAAGTTCCCAAAGTAGGAATCTTGATCTTGCTGCCAGCGGCTAACAAAACTTTACCGTTCGACGAGTCAACAGTGAAAGATTGACCGGAGCGTCGGCTAGCAAATTTCGGATGACCTGAAGAACCAGAACGGTAGCGACTAAACGCATCTTTCAAATCGATTAACGCATTTTGATAAACTCGACTGGATAACTGATTCATCCAAGCAAATTCAGGTTTTTTCTTGACGTAGTTGGTGAGAACTTTCTTGACTTCGTTGATTACCTTCGAGTCGGTAAATTTCCCCTCACTGTACATTTGAGTCCGCAAGCTCAATCCAAAGTTAAAAACCACGCGCCGGAATCCTGCGTGTTTTGCCATCAACGTCGCTTCCTTATTATTTAGTTTTAGCGCTCGTTTGATGGCAAACATAAAACTCCCTCAAGCGTGATTAACTATGAATAAGTTTAGCAAACTATTTGGCACTTAAGTTAAACTCCTGCTAATTTGAAGAAGTAGTGAGACTATTGCAGCTTGAGGAGTCAGACTCTATATACCTGGCACGTCGATCCGATCGACGTGCCAGGTCAGCACTCTAACTCACGTTAAATAACCGCAATACAGTCAATCTCTACTAACACATCTTTCGGCAAACGCGAAACCTCCACACAAGCGCGCGCCGGTGCAGTTTCCGCATCAAAATATTTCGCATAAACCGCATTCACAGCGGCAAAATCATTCATATCTTTGAGGAAAACCGTAGTTTTTACCACATCCAACCAAGTAGCGCCGGCTTCTGTGAGAATCGCTTCTAGATTCGCCATAACTTGTTCGGTTTGTTTTGCCACATCGTCGGTGTAGACAATATCGTTTAGTCTAATGTCGATCGCAATTTGACCAGCTACAAACAGCATAGTGCCCGTAGCGGCAATGGCTTGATTGTAAGGGCCCACGGGTGCCGGTGCTTTGTCAGTACGAATAATTTTGCGCGTCATAGATGTTACCTTTTGGGATGATTTTTCCGAAGTTTCTGGCTGGTAGAGTTCTGCGTTAGAGGTTTCTGGCTCGTAGATTTCTCCATCGGGCATTATAGCACCAGTTAAGTCTGCATTTTCGATATTCCAGCCATAGGTTATTGCGTCAGTTAAGTCGGTCCTTTTCAAGTTGGTTCTACTTAAATCTGCTCTACTTAAATTTGCTCCTCGCAGATTAGCTCTTTCTAGATCCGAGCCTTGCAAGCAAGCTTTTTTAAGGTTAGCTTTTGCCAAGTTTGCCACACTTAAATCTACATTTATCAACTTCATTCCTGACAAATTATTTTCGGGCAATTTGACTGCCCTAAGTTTAGAACCGTTGAGATTTTTTGCCTCTAAGAGTTTTACACCACTTAAAATTGCAGAAGTTAAATCTGCTTGAATTATGTTGGCTTCAGTCAGATTAGCGTTAGTCAAGTCCGCTCTATTTAAGTCTGCGTGAAACAAGGAGGCTCTACTTAAGTTAGTAGCGGTTAGATTTGCACCACTCAGATTTGCCTTGTCAAGATTAGCATTAGTCAAGTTGGAACTACTCAGATTTGCTTTACTCAAATTTGCACCGTTGAGTTCTGCTAAACTTAGATTAGCTGAATCACAACGTATTCCACTCATGTTTGCACTTGTCAAGGATGCCCGACTCAAATTAACAGCGTAAAAAATCGCATTTGTTAGGTTTGTGCCACTCAAATCAGCCCCAGTCAAATCAGCACTTTGTAGGTCTATCCCACTCAGGTCAGCACCTTTAAGGTCTACCCCACTTAACTTTGCATTCGGAAATTTACGTTCGCCTTTAGCGTATCTTTCTAAAAGTTCTTTAGCATCCATAAATAACCTCGATCGCCCTTCCGCTACACCCCACATTCCCAGCCTACCACCAAAACCGAAAGCGCGAGCTAAATCTGCGTTAATCTGCGTCTATCCATTTTCATCTGCGGTTAACAAATTCCCTTTTTTGCAACCGCAGATAGAGGCAGATAAACACAGATTCACGCAGATGAATTAGAGATTATCTGCGTGAATCCGCGTCTATCAATTCTTATCTGTGGTTAAGAAATTACCTTTTTTAACCGCAGATAAATGCCGATTTACACATTACACACCAACCGGAGCACCAACAACCTCACCTTTCAACATCCGAGAAGCAGCATCAAGCAATTGCTCCTCCAAATAAGGCTTAGTGAAATAGCCTTTCGCGCCCAAACTGTAAGCCATTTGGCGGTGTCTGTCAGCACCGCGAGAAGTTAGCATCGCGATCGGCAATTCACACAAAACCGCATCCTTCTGCATCCGAGAAAGTAGTTCCAAACCGTCCATTCTCGGCATTTCAATATCGCAGAAAACGATATCGCAAGGCAGACCAGATTTCATCTTTTCCCAAGCTTCCTTACCGTCGCGAGCTTCTTCTACACGATAGCCAGACTTCTCGAAAGTAATCGACAATAGCGATCGCACGGTAATCGAGTCATCCACAATCAGCACAGTCGGCTCAGTCTTCTCGAGTTCCGCTTCGGCAGCAGCCCGATCGCCCTCATCCCAAAGCGTACCGCCAGTGTCCTTCCGCAGCCTTCCAGTAGCCAAATCGATCAGCTCCAGAACGTCCGCAATTGCCACGATCCGACCGTCTCCGAGCACCGTGGCCCCAGCAATCCCGATCGGCTTCGGCACTGGCCCTTCCAACGGCTTGATCACAATTTCCTGTTCCGTCGAAACCTGATCCACCTGCACCGCCAAGAAATTGCCAGCAGAGCGGAGCACAATCACCGAAATCATGTCATCGTCAGTATTAAACCCGTAAACACTGCCCCGACCCAAATGGCGGCTGTAAGCCAGCAGATCCCGCAGCGGCCGGAACGGCAAGCTTTGACCCCGCCACTCAATGCAAGGCAAACCATCCGCCCCCGTCGTCACCTGATCGCGAGGCACATCGATCATATCCTCGACCCCATCCATCGGGAAAGCAATGCGAGCGCGATCGCTAATGCAAGTCAGAGCCTTAGAAATGCTCAACACCAGAGGTAAACGGATCGTAAACACAGTCCCCTTGCCGATGGTTGAATCGATCGACACAGTGCCCCGAATTTCCTGCAACGAAGTCTGCACCACATTCATACCGACCCCCCGACCGGCGTACTCCGTCGCCTGTTCCTGAGTGCTGAAACCCGGCATAAACAGCAAATCGTAAACTTCCGAGCGAGACATCCTCTGAGCCTGAGCCGCCGTCAGCATACCCTGCTTAATCGCCTTCGCCTTCACCCTTTGCGGGTCAATTCCGGCCCCGTCATCAGAAACCGAAACCACGGTTTGGTTCCCTTGGTGGAAAGCGCGAATCGTAATCCTGCCGACTGCAGGCTTCCCAGCCGCCAGACGCACCTCCGGCGCTTCGATCCCGTGAGTAATCGCATTGTTCACCAAATGAGTCATCGGGTCATATAGTTGATCCACAATCATCTTGTCGATCAAAATATCCTTACCCTCAACCTGCAATTGAGCCTGCTTGCCGCACTTAATCGCAATTTCCCGCACCGCCCGGAACAGCCTGTCCGTTGTCTCCGCAAACGGCTTCATCCGGGCGCGAGTTAAACCTTCTTGCAGTTGAGTCGTGACTTGCCGCAGTTGGCGAGTCACCTGATCCGCCTCATCCACCAAAAACTCAATGTCCGCCGCCGACTCCCGTACCCGCACGATCAGCTCGATAATCTCCTGAGCCAAACTGTGGAAAGGAGTAAACCTGTCCATTTCCTCCGGTCTCCAGGCACTTTCCCTGGTGTGCGCCGAATCCTCAGAGCGCCAGGCCGATCGGTGTCCCTGCCGGTTTGCCAGCAAAGCAATCTCCAAAAGACTCCGCTCGTAGAAATCCTGAGTCCGCTGGCTCACATCGCTCAGCAGCGTTACCTGGTGCAGCAAATTGTCCAAAAACTGCCGCATCCGTTCTTGGTCTTGCTCCAAACTGTTGCGGTTCACAACCAGTTCCCCCATCAAATTGCTGAGGTTGTCCAGTTGCTTGACCGGCACCCGCATCGTCTGGTCGCCGAACCCGCCCGCGCGGGCATTCCGCCTGGGTCTGTTGATCGCCGACGGCCCCATATTGCCTTCCCCTTGGCGGCCACTGTCCTTGGGATCTTCCAGCAGTTTTTCCAAATCGCCAAATTCGTCGTCGCTCTCTTCGGCAGCAGCGCGCGAAGCTTTACTGGCAGTTGTCGCCGGTGCAGAAATTTCCGGCATAGTTGCGCTCTCGCTGAGGAGTTCTTCGAGATCCGAAAAAACTTCTGTATTTACCGGACTCTGATTTGTGTTTCCAGAAGCTCCTATTACAGCTCCCGCACCCCCTGCGATTAACAGAGCTTCTAAATCGTCAAAATTGCCTTCGGCATCATCCTCATCGCCTGATTCGCCCTCGCCAAAAAAGTCTGCCAGCGATCCCTCTTCCAACTCCGAGGAATCGGCATGGGCCGACTCGTCCTCAGCGTCCCAAAAGCCCGTCGTCAGTTCCGAAGTCACCAGAACCTCAGCATCGATCGAATCCAACAAATCATCAAAACCCTCCAACTCTTCGTTGTTGAGAGTAGCCCCGGTTTCCATCGCCGAGAGCAAGTCAGCATCCCCATCAAACATACCATCGAGAGATTCTGCAGGCAGTGCCTCTAAATCCACACTCGAAAAATCCGTTTCCAGGGCATCAAACAAATCATCTTCGCCCTCAAACTCCCCGGCGGCATCTGTTTCGGCTCGATCAAACAAATCCGCACTCGCCTCGTCGAACAAACCATCGGCAGGTTGGGCAGACAACTCCTCTTGAGCCACAGCAGCGCCGTCATCTGGCGCCGATCCAGCATTCCCCTGCTGCACCATGCCTTCCCCAAACATATCCTCCAAGAAATCGAAAGCTGCGCCCTCATCAGATTCGACATTTAAAATTTCCGACTCAGGACGATCGTGGGACAAAGCCTCTAGTTCAGCCTCTGCCGAATTTGCCAAGCCTTGGTCGGAAACAGCCGCACCATTGTTCTCGAACAAACTCCCCAAGTCGCCCTCATCAACTCCCACATCCGCACTCAGCAATTCTGAATGCCCATCATTGGGCCAACTCCCACGGGCTTGCCCCGAAGCTTCTCCGTCATACTCAGTACCCGTAGGTACAGAACCGAACAGCTCAGCCAAATCCGCCGCTTCTCGGGAAGTAGCCGATCCTTTGCCATCCCGCACAGTCTGTTCATCCTCAGAAATCGCGTCCGAGGTCATATCCCCAAACAGCGCATCTAAATCCGTATCGTCCACTTCCAGGTTGAGCGATTGCACAGACTCGTCTTCCATGCCGAAAGAATCTTCTAGCCAGTTTTCATCCGCAGAGATATCTAAATCAGAATTTGATGTCATGTTAAGAACGTTGCCCATTTCCTCATTTTGTTCGGTGCCTGCAGCTTGAGCTCGATCGCCCCCGTTCTCCCCACCTTCGTCTTCTGAAGAAAGGAAATTAGAAGTAATCCCCAACAACTCGCTCAAATCCGAATCCTCGCCAAGCTCAGAGAACAACTCGAAATCATCGATTTCAGGCAGACCAACCGCTTCGGCCTCCGCTGAATCATTGCCCCCCCCTGCTGCAGGTTTCTTCGATTCTCCATCTAAAGCCTCAGACTTCAGGGAATACTCCGAAGAGACTGCCAGCCCACCTGTTGCCTCAGATAAGCCTAAATCGCTGAACAAGTTCTCGAAATCAGCATTGTCCGTACCACCTGCAGAAGTTTGGGCAGCCACTTCGTCCAAAAGCGTACCGAGAGCATCTTCGTCAGCTTGTCCCCTGGCTGGGGCCACCGTCTCGTCTCGCCGCTCCAAACCGCCCTTACCGTTACCCGTTTTAACCTGTTTGCGAGTTAACCGCTGGCTCGAACCCGCATTTTTCTGACCGGCAGCTACTGCCGTGCCCTCTGCCTCCTCTCCAAACAGCAAATCCTCCCCAAACAAACTCGTCAGGTCATCAATCGGAGGCTTCGTGTTCGTTTCGGAACTTTCCGCATCGTATTCGTCAAACAACAAATCAGTAAAATCGCCGGAATTGTCATCGTCTGACCCCAGCATTCCCGCCGATATCCCAGAAGACTGTGCATAGTCGAGGTCTTCTTCTTCTTCCCAAGCGCCGTCGAGATCCGGGGACTCGCCGTCAAACAAGTCAGCTAAAGTGTTGAGTTCTGCCGCGCCCACTTCCGGGCCGGTGCGGGTCGAGCCTCTAAATGCACCCGTCTCTATATCCGATTCTGCGAAGGCGGAATCCGCGTCGAACTGGGACGATCGAATGCCACTGTCATCGTTGCTGTTGCCACTGTCGAGTTGGTCGAACAGCTCGTCTATACTCAGCCCCGAAATAGTCGGCAGCAACTTGTTCAATCCATCCGGGGCATCGCCCGATCCCACCAGATCCCAGGCCTCATCCTCAACAGAAACCACATTTTTCCCGGATTTACTCGGTTGAGCGAAGGCCAGCAAATCTTCAAAATCTGTTTCTGGAACCAGAACAGCCGGCTGCAGCGCCAGAAGTTTTGCACTTGGTGCGATCGACGATTCTAGACCAGAAATGACCAGTTCTTGCGCTTGTTTGATGTCTTTGATCACCGTTGGGGCTAAGGTACGGTAGGTATTGTCTGGGTTGGCGATCGCCTTGGATACAGCTTGGATCAATTCTATCCAGCAGGGCAGTTCAAATTCTTCCCCCGCCCTGAGCAAGTTCCGACAAATGTTCTTGAGTTGCCGCCTGCTTTCTGGCCCTTCGGGCTGTTTGAACTCTTGCAGAAGTTCCCGCATCCTCGCCGGTACGTCCGAGTCAAATACTAGCTGCAGCGCGCTGTCTTCTGTTGCTCTGGCATCAGGTGCATAAACTGACCGCGAATCCTGAATACTCCTTGATGAGGCCAACGCCCCGACTCCCATCCCCGCCATAACTGGTTCGGGTACGGCCAGAGCGCTGCTCTCGTATGCATGGTATTCTCCGTGTCCAACGAGTCCCCCCAAGTGCCCATTAAGTTCTTCAAATACTGGTTCTAATTCTCGAACCATCTGTTCTCCCAATTCTTCTGTCAGTCCAAAAGGCCCCGACAGTTGCTCTAACAGCCCTTGCAATGTGTCAAAAATTCGCAGAAACAGGGACTCTAGCTGTTGGTCTACTTTAACGCTGCACTCTTTTAATACTTTAAAACTATCTTCTAGTCGGTGAGCTGTTTGCTGAATGCTCGTCAGCCCCAGCATTGCTGCTCCTCCTTTGACAGAGTGAGCGGCCCTAAATACTTCGTTGACCAGTTCTGGGTCTTCGATCGTGGTTTGCAGATTCAGCAAGCCTTGTTCGATCGTATTGAGGTGGTCTTTGGCCTCCTCAATAAAGTAGCCCATTATCCTCTGTTGTTGCTCCGGCAGCATAGTTTTATTCCTGATTTTAAGCGTTATTGTATTGGGTCTATGTTAGTAATTCTAGAGAAGGTCTCTGTATATCTCGCCCCTTGCCAAGAGAATAATCTGACTGCGAGATATGGCAAATGTCCTGGCTATTTTTCTTTTCGATATGCCCTCACTTAAAAGATAGCGAATCTCCCGCACCTGTTCGGGTTGGAGTTTGCGGTGGACAGATATCTTGCCGGGAACGAAAGGAAAGCGGTTTTTTTCTATAGCATCGCGGGAGTTATCGGCGGGGGTTCCTTCCCACAAATGGTCTGGATTGACACAACCGCGATCGTCGCAACTGTGGCAAGCAAAATAACCGGGTTTGACAGGCCTTCCCAGTTTGTGTTCCAGTACCAGCCTGTGGGGATAGAAACTTTGATTTTTCCCATTAATCTTGATAGTTTTCACCGAGTAACCATCACTTCTTTTAGCCAAGGTACAAACCATGCAGCCGTTCGGCTGTATTTGGGCCCGAATGCCTGGAATTACTTCTATGCCTCGCACTTGTTTTTGAGGTTTCGGCGCAGATGTACTTTCTACATCTTTAATTCGTCCTTTCTTAAACCTATCTTGAGAATTTTCCAGTCTAGAACCTTCCCATAAATGGTTTGGATTAATGCAGTTGCGGACATCACAAGTGTGGCAAGCAAAGTATTCCGGTCTAATCGGACGACCTAAGATATTTTCTAATACTAAACGGTGGACAGTAAACGTTTTCGATTCACCGTTAATGCGAAGTCTTTTATTGGCATAGCCACTGCTAGATTTGGTTAGGGTAGAGATAATACAGCCCGTCGGCTGAACTTCACCAAAGATGCCCGGTATTACCTCTACTATGTTATCGTCCATCTGTGCAACTCCTACTTTGTTTAGGTGTTGGATTGGCATCCCCGCAGCGGTTTCAAGACTGCGAGGTTGCTTTTTGTCTGTCATCATTGCCACACTAACGTGCTTGTAAATCAGCCAGCAAAAAAAGCATTAGACAATTGATTACTGCCTTTCTGCTGTTTCTACTCGGAATCTTTCCACCGATGTCAAAAGGTCGCGAGCAACGCCCACCAAATTTTGCAAAGCACCCGAAACTCGCTGCGCTTCTTGGGAGGTTTCCTGAGCAGTTAGCTCGACTGCTTGCATCACACTGGCGACTGCGCGAGCTGTTTCGTTTTGCTCTACTGTGTCGGCAGTAATCGATCGCACTAGCACGTCAATTCGGTTAGTTACTTGAATGATATCTTCAAGCGATCGCTTCGCCTGTTCTGCCAATCTTGTCCCCTCAATAACCTGCTGGGTCCCTTCTTCCATCGCCGTCATTACCGCGCCGGTTTCGCTTTGAATTTGCATCACGATCTGTTCGATTTCTTTCAAAGACTTAGCCGATCGGTCTGCCAATTGTCGCACCTCATCTGCCACGATCGCGAAACCCCTGCCCGCTTCCCCAGCTCTCGCCGCCTCAATACTGGCGTTGAGGGCCAACAAATTCGTCCGGGAGGCGATCGTCGCAATTAAAGCCACAATCTTAGAAATTTCTTGAGAAGCTTCCGCCAACCTCTTGACTTTTCTCGTGGTTTCTGCTACTGTTTCGCGAATTTCCAAAATCCCGGCCACCGTCCGCTCCACAGCCTCGCCCCCTTTCAGAGCCGTTGCCGCCGCGCCCCTGGCCACTTCTTCCGCCTCTCTAGCGCTCTCTGCGACCCGCTGAATCGCATCGGTGAGGACTTGCACGGAATTCAGCGTTGCCGCCAGTTCCTCAGCTTGCCGCAGCGCGTCGGAAGACAAATCGCCCGCAAACTTGGCACTATCCGTAGCGCCTTTGCTGACCTCCCGAGCCGCCTGCTTCACCTGATGGACAATTTCGCGCAGATTTTGAATTGTCAAGTTAAACGAGTCAGCAACAGCACCCAAAACGTCTGCAGTCACTTCTGCCGTCACCGTCAAGTCACCCCGGGCCGCTCCTTCCACGTCGTCTAGCAAGCGAATCACTTGGCGCTGCAAGTCTTCTTTTGCTTGTTCCTGCTCGTCAGACTTGCGCCTGGTATCGCTAATCGTGGTTTGGATGACCTTCGCCATGTGGTTGAATTTAGCAGCCATTTTGCCAAATTCATCTTCCGAGTAAACCGTAGCGCGAGCGTCCAAAGTTCCTTGAGATACGGCATCGAACTGAGCTTGCAAATTATCCGACGACTTGCGTACCTGCTTGGCGATCAACTGGCCGATGCCCCAAGAAGTTAAAAAGCTGGTAAAGCCTGCGGCTGCGGTCATTACCCAGCCTGTTTGGCGCAGGTAAACGATCGCCTCCGGTTTGTCTTGCCGCAGAGCTTGATAGGAGGCAATGTTGGTGACGAAAGCCACAGCTACCAGAGAAACCAGTCCCGCCCCGATTGCCGTGTACAACTGTTTTGTAAACAAAGGGGCATTTTCCAAGAAAGCCAGTCCCCCCTGTTCTACTGTTACCGAAGTATCGACTGCTTCTGTTTCGGTGGGAGAAAAACTCGACACAGACGCATCAGCCGGGCCGCTTATGCTAAATATTTCGTCATCCCGAATTGCTGAGCCATCGCTGTTGTCAAAGTCCAGGCTGCTGCCTGTCGTTCCCATCATGCCGCTGGTCGAGTTGCCGAAATTGGTGTTACCTCTAGTCAATATCGAACTGCTGGCATCTTCTGAGATATCAAAGTCAGGCAAATTTCCCAAATCGTCAAATTCGTCAAATTCGTCTAAAAAGTCGCTGTGTTCTTGAGCGTTCCCAGTTTTTGACGACCAGGCGCTGTTGTTCTTGTCGGACGCCCCGAAAGCTGTCGCTTGTTCGTTTTCGTCGAAAGAGAAAGAATCGCTAAAAGCGTCGTCTTCAAAAGCATCTAACTCGAAGTTGTCTCTAGAGCTAAATGCCGGGGGTTCCGAGTCGCTGTAACCGTTGCTGTTGGCGGAAGCTCGATCGACTGAATTAAATTGTCCCCGGCTCGACCTTTGACTTTGAGAGTTGGGGACAGCACCTCCCATCAACAGCGTTTCGTCTTCCGCCAGCGAATAGTTTGACGAGTAGTCCGACCCGTTATTCGGCTGTTTGTTTTGAGATCGAGAAGACCCCAAACCCGACGAGGGCATCGCCTCGGCAAAAGGGTCTTCCTCTTCTTCGGCATAGGGTGCGTTATGACCGTAATTTTGACCACTCTGGGGCGGGGATTGGTAGTCGTAGTCGGAGTTATCGTCGAATTCGTCTGGCAAATCGAGCGCAGCAAAAGGTTCGCCCAAATTGTCCGAGGGCGCGATGGGGGAGTCTAGTGGGTTCGAGTCGAAGGAATTCCCGACTTCTGAAGAGGCAAAACTTTGACCGTTGAGCATCTGAGTCGGAGCTTCGGAAAACGAATCTCCTGAGTAAGGTGCGCTTGAACCAGACACTTTGCTGCTAGACAAGTCAGCAGCATCAAACCCTCCATCATCTAAGGCAAAAGGGTCTCCAAAGTCCGAGTCGGCAAATTCGTCTATCTCTAGGGAGCCGGAGTTCTCAGCATAAGCTGCCATTCCGCCGCTGTCGCCACCAAAGGGGTTAGAATGTGAGGCTAAATCTGGGACTGAGCCTGCGCCATCGTCGTCTTCTGGTTCCCACCCCAAGCCACTCATCCCCAAGTCAGCCAAGTCCTCGTTTTCCATGTCGTCTGGGGATTGACTTCTATAGGAAAGGGATGGTGAATTTCCTTGGAAAAGTCCTAAATCCGGATCTTCTAACCCTTCATCAATAGATAAGTCTGGATAAAATTCTAATTCCGTTTCAGCAGACAAAGCCTCGAAATTTTCCGTTTGCAGCTCTCCAGATAAAAATTGGTCAGTGTAGGTAATTCCGCTGTGAGCGTGTTCCACCAAACTCTGGTCATCACTCAGGCCTAGCACAACCGTGTACTGTTCCCGCGCCACCTCATACTGTTGCAGTCCGTAGCAGTAAATGTGTCCGCACAGCAGGCGAGCGCTGGGGTCTTCGGGAAAATCTTCTACTAATTGATAAACTAGGGCTGCGGCTTCTGAATAATTGCCATCCATGTAGGCCGCTTCTGCCCGTTGGTAGTCCTGCTGAAAGTTGGTACTTGTTGCCATTTGCCGCCCTCTTTGGATTTTAGATTTTAGATTTGAGATTTTTGATTTTTATCTTGAATTGAATGTTTAGATGCGCGCCTCAAGTCGTGTGACTGTTGATGGTTAGACCTCAATCGAAAATCGCAAATCGCAAATCTAAAATCGATTTCACGCTGCCCACCGCGCCGAGCGCAGAATTTTCACTTGATCTAGCAGTCGGAGCACTTTCTGAGCTGGTGCACCTAACATCCATTCTCCCCTCAGAAATGGAATCATGCCGTCTGGTGCATTGTTCTGAGAGTGCAGTTGCTCTACGTCGAGCCAGTCCATCCCCACAATTCGATCGACTGCCAGCCCCAAAATCGTGTCTTGGTCTTCCACAGCCACGATCGGGATTTCGGGTCTATCTGTGTTCAGAGGTGTTTGGTCTCCCAGAAATTGGCCGAGGTCTGCCACCCAAATCACTCGTCCTCTCATATTTAGCGTACCTAAAAGCAAAGAGGAAACGTTGGGGATCGGTGTCATGCGGTCTGGGGAAGGGGATAGTACCTCTCTAATCCCTGTCGCCGGCAGAGCGAACTCGTTCCCCGAAGGAACGTAGAACCGCAGGTGCAGCTCGCCTTCGGGAGTTTCTAGTTCTTGGAATTCCGGAGCCGGATCTACACCTAGTCCTGGTAATATAAAGTCTGGGCTACCGCTAATCATAATTCTGACACCTGCATTTCTAGCAAATTGTTGAGGTTTCCCGCCAAGAAAAACTTGATCGAAACTTCGATGGTCGAAACTTGACACAGCCAAGCTTGACACAGCCAAGGGGTGAATGGCGCTACTGCCGGAGGTACTTGGCAATAAATTTGTTCCGTCAATAATTGACTGCCATCAATAAATTCGCGCGACCAATGCTTACAAATTAGCTCAAATAGAGTACGAACAATTAATTTGAAACCCCTAGAGCTTGACTTTGTAATCCCACCGCCGTCTCCATTGGTAAAACTCTGGGTAATTTCTGCGATGAATGCTAAACCGATACTCGGATTAGCGAGGAGTTGTTGACATGGCTGGTGTCGCGACAATCATGAACGGAGTCACTTAAGACTGACAATTGCACTCTCTGACTTTGTACAGAAATACCTAGCAATAAGTAGCTCTGTACATCAGTTTTTCGGAGCGGCTACAAGTGGAGAACAAGTATATTATATTTGCACTTTGAGCGTGTTAGACCACTTGGGTCTAGAAATTGAACAGAGTTTTACCGACGCCCTTATGCCAGGGCGCGGATTAATACATTCTAGTTTATGGTGCGATCGCCAATAGTACCCCCAGCTTTCTCTTTGTGGTGACCGAGACTTGAGCTAACCGCAGGTACAAAAAAGCTCCCATCCTGCCATCGGTGCGAAAGTTATTTTTCTTCTAATTGGTCTTCTAGCGATCGGTCTAATAATCTTTCTGAGAGATTGACCCGAGGGTAGCCCGGACCCACATATTTTTCTACCAGCATCAATAACTCGCTTTCACCAAAAGGTTTGGTGTAAAAGTCTGTAGCTCCGGCCATGCGGGCTTTAACGCGGTCGATAAATCCGTCGATGCCCGTCAGCATCACGATCGGCGTCTGCCGGAAAGCGCTCGAACTACGCAGCATAGCGCAAATTTCGTAGCCGTCGAGTTCCGGCATGGCGATATCACACAGAATTAAATCGGGTTTGAGTGGAAACACCAAACTCAGGGCTTGGAGGGGATTGCCGATCGTAGTAGCTTCGTAACCGTGTTCATTTAAAATTGACTCGACTGTTTTGCGAATAGTATTGTCGTCGTCAATACAGACAACTCTCGGAACCTTGGTTTCTGGGGATGACCATTCTTTTTTATTGTTGGCCGGGGCAACAGAGGGTTCGTAAAATACTTGCACCAATCCCTGCTGCACAAAGGGGTAAATCGCCTTAGCGACAGTGAGCACGTCTCGGTTGAGGTAGCGCGCCATTTGGCGGATCGAAGTGTGCCCATCGGCCCAGCGTCGGAGAGTATTAAAGGTATTGACAGGCAGCGCGACTCGCAGCTCGGAGGGGTCTGAAATCACCGGACATTGGTTGGGCGACTGAATGTGAGGGTGAAACTGCTTCCACTGCTGCACCTGTTTGACAATCTTGGCCAGCAGGGAGCTAATTTCTAAGCTGGTCAGTTGAGGAGCCAAAGCTGGGCCCATTTCAAAAGTGAAGGAACCCTGGTGGAGACTGAGCAAGTCAAATAGGGTTTCGTGGATCATGCTCTGGATGATGTTGCGCCCTTGAGCTGGGGTGAGGATGTGGTTTTCTAGCAGGGCCCATAGGTAGCCGTATTCTGGGGCATTGGTAGATGCCATATAGGGAACTTGGATTTTGTCGAGGGCGGTATCTGCTTTGTAGCGGCGCAGGTAGTCGCGCAACCGAAACAAACTGCCCGCACTCTGGGTAGCGTAAATAATCTGACCGTTGAAGCAGAAGACATACCAGGATTGTCCTGCAAGGGAGCGCGGGGTAGGTTGAGTACCCGTGCTGCTGCCGGTGGAGGTGTAGGCCTCTACGAACAGTTCTCCGGTTCGCTGACCTAACTCAATCAATTGCAGGATGCTGCGGATGTCTATTTCACTCAAATTTCCCTGCATGCAGCTAAAGTATCCTCCTTAAAACCGTTGGCGTCTGAGCTCGGAAAGACTGTGTGCTGGCGAAAAGATTGACTTTAGTTTCCGTCAATAATTTACGCGCTGATGCCGATCTCACAATTGGGCATTGACGAAAGGGCGATACTTGCTGCCGATCCTCGGCCGCGCTACCAGTCCACAAGCTGAAACCGCGAAACTCGCGGCATTCTCTAAGTGTAGAGTTTCACATTGTATTCCCACGGCATTGCCTAAACTCGTAGAATCCACATTGCACGATTGCACGGGTTCTTCGAGTGTGCAACACTGGCATTCCCGACTGGTTCAAGTCTTCGATCGCCAAAGTTTTGAAGTTTTTGCCTGAGTATGCCGTCAGTTTCTCCAGCACATCTTGGCGTAGGTCAACTTCAAAATACCGAGGATTCTCTGGTTTTACCGCTGCTACCAGCAGCAAGTGCCGATCGATCCCCTATGGGAACTTGAGGCTAGTCTGTTGGGTTGGATGAGTTGCGATCGAGGTTTTTTTTGGGTTTGCCACAGCCCTAAAATCAGGTGCAGTCAAAATGAACCTTTGTTGGCAATTGTCAGGAAAACCCTCAGTGCCGATCGACCTTTTTGCTCGCCCGCGGCGAGCGTCATAGGCTCGCGTCATTACCCTATTCTAAGGCAGCGCGGTTCAAATCCCTAGTCCGCCGAACCCCGGCGCCGGCTTGGGGCCGCAACGGCTTTTCTCACGATCGACCCATAACTAAAGCTTTGTCAAATCAATAGAAAGTTTTGGATCGAAACGCCAGAGGCAAGCCCTGGGCTAACGACATGGGGATTTAGACTTGGGGATCAGTCGGTAGGGACTTTTAAGTCTCGTGAAACGATTGTGTTGCTAAAACCAGAGTGGTATAATTGGCCCAGAGCCATTCGCCAGAGTAAGAATAACTTTCAACCCATTGAAATATCCAAGAGGGCGAGCAACCCCGGCAACGCACTAATCCTATTAATTCGGAATAGTTAACGGGGAAATAAGTGCAGCATAGGTCACGTTCAACCTTAAAAATATGAATAACTCAGCAAGTCTGCGCTCCTGGAGAAGTAAAGTTCTTTGAGTGAGTAGAGGGATATTTGAATGTCCCGTTGTCGTCTTGAACGTGGGCAAGAATCCCCCGGCTTTAGAGGTAGGGAGGTTCAAGGACTGACCTTTTTCAGGTTTGGGCTATGGCAGTCTCCGAAGTTTTGCTAGTCTTTAATCAAGCGGCATTGGTACTGCTCTCTCATTCCTCCAGACAACTGGCGGCGGCTGTACTTTCTGGAAGTTCTCCCGTGAGGGCGTGCTATGCGTGAGTGCTGAAGAAAAGTTAGAAAAAAATGCTATCCCCCGATTGGGTAAACGATACCAAAAAGTAAGACTTAAGTGGCAAAAAGTTATCATTACTTGCCTATACTTGTTTACTTTAGGTAAGTTGACTAAAGATCACACGCAGTGTTATGTTTAGTCAAGAACCTTTGGCTTAAGGGGGATAGCCTACTTATGTTGGAATTAGCCGTCTACCCAACAGCGTAGGAAGTAAACACCACTTATCTTTTAAGCCTTTAAGTAACTTAAAGTAAGTTGGGATAGGTTTTACGAAGCAGAGGACTATTAGTGTGCTGTATCTAGCGGAAGTACAAAAACAGAAAAGCGGCTTTGGTCTCGGTGGCGGTAAGGCTGAACTGAAACTGCTAGCTTGTCAGCGGGGCGAACATAACTGGAGCGCCGTACCAGGCGATGACGGGATCCCAGTTGAGGAAGCTAATAAGTTTAACGACGGCACGCTGGTGCTGGTTGAGTTGAGCGCTAGCAAGCAAGTGCAGCGGATTCAGGAGGCGGCCCGCCAGTTGGTGAGCATTCTGCAAAATTTCTCGCGATTGCAGGACAAGTTTAAGGATAAGGAAGAGGAAATTGAACAGTGGAAGGCTTCTCTGACGTTTTCGAGTCAGGAACTCAATCGCCGGGAAATGGAAATGCAAGCCCGCGAAGAGCAGTTGGCTCAAATGGAAGAGGAGTTGGAGCGGCTGGAAGCTCAGCGCTCGGAAATTGAAAATACTAGAGATGAAGCTAACCGATTGCGAGAAGAAGTCGATCGCAGTCGCGTGGAAATTGAGACGGCTTGGGAACAGTTACGGGGCGAGCAGCAACGGGTGGCCCAGCAGCAGTCTGAGGTTCCGCAGGGGGCAGTAGTTGATGAGCAGCAGACGCAGAGGATTCAGGAGTTGATGCAGAAGCTGGGAGGGGCAATTGCTTCGGCCCACGGGGTGCGGGAACAACTGAATCAGTCTTTTAGTGCCGTGGGCGCTCAGCAGGCAATTCTGGATCAGCACTGGCAGCAGTTGGAGCAAAAACAAAGCATAGCTCAACAGCAACAAGAAGAGGTCGATCGACAAAATCAGAGCCTCCAAAACCGCTGGCAAGAGTGGTACCAATCTCAAGAAGCTTTGGCCGGGGCTCGGGCGGAGCTTAAAGGGCAGCAAAGTACCCTCAGCGCTAAGCAGGACCAGGCTCGATCTGTGTCTTTGCAGGTGCGGGCTGTTGAGGATATTTACCAGCAAGTTTCCAGTCTCGCATCTGCTTCGGGTGCTGCGGGTACGGAGCAGAAAGTAGATGTGTCAGCTTTGGAGAAGATGCCTGTTGATGAGTTACAGGGGCTGGTGCAACACCTGCAACAGGATTTGGAAAAGGTGTTCCGGTTTGTTAACGATCAAGAGGAGGAGTTGACTCTGCAGCGGGAGACAATCGAGGAGCTGCAAGAGAAAATTCAAGCTGCTAGCGAGTACGATCGCATGGCTTTGGAAAATGAAATGGCAGATGAACTCGAAAGTTATCAGATGTTAAACGAAACTCTGGTGGGACAGCGCCTCCGGTTGCAGGAACGGGAAGATGTTTTAAAGCAGCATCAGGCGGTGCTGTGGCGGCGGCTGGGTACTGCTAATGCTCCAAAACAAGAGCGAGGAGATATTGATTTGGGGCCTATTGTCGCACAGCTCAATACTCAGCGGGAGCAGCAAAGCCAAGAATTGCAAAGACTGGAAAACGAAATTCAGCAGGTGCGGGAAGCCTTATCCCAAATTGAGGCAAATGTCAACCGCCAAAATGGGGAAAGTGAGGCGAAACGCTACGAACTCAAGCAGTTAGAGCAGAATTTGTTCAACCAGAAAGGTGCAGTGGCGCAACTATGGGGCAGAGTGAATGTTTATCAAGAAATGTTGCAGCCGGTGCAGGACAATTTGACTGCGCTACGCCAAAAGCTCGAAGCGGCGGCGGGGGAACTCGATCGCGTGCAGCAGACAGGAGAGGAGCAAGATCGGGTAGTTTCCGATTTGCGACAAGTCCTTTCGGGTTTGATCACAGCTTAAAATTTAATATCTAAAATTATCGAAGGGTGTTCGACTCGACCGATCGCTCCTCCAGGAAATGGATCGGTTTGCGATCGGTTGGGCGCTACGATTAAGCTGGTTAGTTTTTCTACGCTTTCAAAACTCGATGCCGATGGCAATATTTGTTGCAGTAGTTGCCGCATTGCCCGTCGCTGTAGTGCCAGGGGTGCTTCCCGCAAAATCGGGCGATTTAACTTGACGGGAAGTTGAAAATTCACCTGGGGGCTGTCTGCAATTGGAGACATTGCTCGCTTTAGCAAGTCGCTGGCTGCAAGTTCGAGATATTCTACATCGGCGCGGAGGAGTTCGGCTGTTTGAGCTAGGGCTTGTTGGGCTTTTGGGTTGAAATGAGTTTCCAAATAAGGCAATAATTCCGATCGAATCCGGTTGCGACTATATTGCAAGTCTTGATTTGTGGAATCTTCCCAAATGGGTAGTTTTTGCTCTTGACAAAATTGACCTGTTTGCGATCGAGTTATTTCGAGCAAGGGACGAACTAAATAGATTTTAGATTTTAGATTTTGGATTTTCGATTGGGAATTGTCATCCTGATTTTCCCATCTAAAATCGGCAGATATTTGGGAGTTGGGATTTTCGCCGGAATTCCCCAGTCTAAAATCTAAAATCGGCAATCCAAAATCGAGCAGGGGCCGCCTCCAGGTGAGGGCGGAAAGTCCATCGGCGCCACTGCCGCGAATCAGGTTGTAGAGGAGTGTTTCGGCGCGATCGCTGGCTGTGTGGCCTGTAACAATGTAGGGGTAGTTGTGGGCGATCGCAATTTCGGTTAAAGCTTGATATCTCCACTGTCTAGCCGCTGCTTCTGTTTTGGGGATGTCCGAGGCTGTTTCCAAATAGTAGGATATTCCCCAGTTTTTAGCTAATTGTTCTACATGATTGGCCGACGCTTGCGAGTCAGAACGCCAACGATGATCGCAGTGAACAATAGCTAGGTTCCACCCCCATTTAGGCTGCAAATCTAGCAGTAATTTAATTAAACACAGAGAATCTTGTCCGCCGGATACTGCTACTAGCAATCGCTGATTTGAGGGCAATATTTGTCTGTATAGCAGCGTCCTGTGCAGTTGAGCGTGCAGGTGCGTCCAATTGGAAGATTCAGCCATGAGAGCAGTTTTTCATTAAGCAAAAATCAGGAAGTTAGGAAACGAGCAGTGTCCGGGATTTAACGGAGGGATTTTAAGCAAAGAAGGGGAAGCATCCCCCTCTCCCAATCTCTCAATTTTTGCCTTTTTAGCTCCACATTCCTATACTTTGGGGGTCGCGGTCGGGATACCTTGAAATAGGAAAATGATTACTTATTTCTGTTGAGTCACATTGATTTAATGGCTCATCTATATTGGTTTGATTTGAGCTAGCTACGGCGTAGTTTTGCACGGTATCTGATCTTTCTGCAGCGGCAGGAAGGGCTTTTTGTTCTTTAATTTCCGCTTCAAGCGGAATGAACTCCAGACGCATTCTAAGTTTTCCTTTAGTCCAATCTTTGCCAGCACTTAAGAACTCGCAATCCAGACCATCTGAAAATAATTTTTCGTCTACCAATTTCGCCTGCATAATGGCCATAAATTCGCTGACTTTGAATGTACATTGATACATCAAAGCGCTGGTAGGGGCAGACACCACATCGTCTTCTCGGGGAAATATTGGCGATTCGTCCATATTAATTGTCGTTATTTTAATGAAGGAAGGAAGTTCGGCAACGGATTTTGTAACGGATGTAACGGATGTGAGGAAGAGCGAAGTTATAAGAAGGAAGAAGGCCATTCGACTTCGCGATCTGGTAAAAAAAGGGAAGAAGGAAGAGGGAGTTGATTATTAGAAACTCGCTGGTTGAGTAAGGTGGGAATTGCCCACCCTACAACCGGAGATGATATTAATCCCGATTCTTTGACTTATCCTGTTCTTCTGTGGCCCATTGGTGGATCAGGAATTAGAAAAACCAACCGTAGGAATGTAAACCTTTGCCTAACAGATTAACGCCTAGATAGCAAATCCAAACTACCACAAAACCTGTGGCGGCTAAAATTGCTGGGCGTCTTCCCTGCCAGCCGCGAGTAATGCGGGCGTGCAGGTAGGCAGCAAATACCAACCAAGTAATTAGTGCCCAAGTTTCTTTCGGGTCCCAACTCCAGTATGATCCCCAAGCTTCGTTAGCCCAAACCGCACCGGCAATAATGCCAACTGTCAGTAAAGGGAATCCTAAACCGATGATGCGATAGCTAATGTTATCAAGAGTTTCTGCTAGATTCAAGCGCTGGGGCGATAGAAGTTCTGCGGTTTGAGTTGGGGCGGTTGATGCGGTTTGAACGGTGGCTAATTCGAGCACTGCGGTGGTGCCTAAACCGTTATTGTTGGAGTTGAAAGAGGGTTCGCTGAAAACTAAGGCGCTGTCGGCGCTGGTTTCTGCATTTTGAAGTTCGGGGTTTTGAGGGCGTTGGAGGCGGTAGTTGCCGTTGCGGTTGCTGTTGGTGCCGAAGGAACTACCGGTGAGTTCGATTTTTTGGCCGCGGGTGACGATTAAAAAGGCGATCGCCAGTAACGCTCCTACCATTAAAGTTGAGTAACTGAGCATCATGACGCTAACGTGCATCATCAGCCAGTTTGATTTGAGGGCGGGTACTAGGGGCTCTGCAGACTGCATGGTGGCGGGCAGAGTCAGGGCTGCAAAGGCGGATATTGCCATTGCTACGGGGGATGTGGCTACTCCTACTAAGCGGGAACGACTCATGTTTTCCGCGACTAGGTGGATGGCGGTGATTCCCCAAACTAGGAAAAATAGGGATTCGTAGAGATTGCTTAAGGGGAAGTAGCCGGCTTCTATCCATCGAGAACCGAGTAAAGCGGCGATGGAGAGGTTGGCGACGGCCATTCCTGCGGTTCCTAGGGCTGATAGGTAGGGAATGCCGGGGAATGCTGCGCCAACCCAGTAAATGAGCATTGTGGAGAACAAAACGGCAAAGGAGATGTTGTCCAGCCAGTTCTGGAGTACGACCAGATCCATAAAAATTACTCCGGTAGTGTTTTTACTTATTTTTGCTAACTAGATCGATCGTACTGGCGTTGGGCAGTTTTGGGTTTGGGATTTTGAATTTTTGTGGCAATTATGAGTGATTGGCGGTTGTTGAGGTACGGGCGGGCGATCGCGCGGACGCATCAAACAAGCTACTATTGACCCACCAGACGAGTGTCACCCCGTCAAGTCACGCTTGTTGATTCTGGCTGAGGGCTTGAGGTTGGATGAGTTCCCAGTAAGGAAACACGGAATGCTGATGGGCGAAATTCGATCGCCGATTAACAAAATTAGGACTTACGCGCGGGGGGCCAGAAACCGGGTTTTTTTAGGAAAATCCTTCGTTCGTACTCGAAGATTAAGTAAAAAACCCGGTTTCTTTGTCGGGAGTGCGTCTAGGACTGAAAATATAGGATGTTTTTTGATCTGGGGCGATCTGGAATCCTTTAGAATTGATTGAGCTGATTACCGACTTGCTGTTTTTGCAACCAGCAAAAAAACGGAAGCCCCCGACAATCGTTGTGGATACTCCCCAAATTTTAGACTAAAGCTCAACCTCCCAGATTTATCAAGGCGAGTCAAATCTAAAATCTAAAATCTAAAATCGACTGAGGGTTCTAGCAGTTGCATAGGTTAGAGGAGATGTTGGGTTAATGCGTCGAGATTCAATATTTTACAAGTTATTTCAAGAAGCTCCGACGCTGCTGTTTGAGCTATTGGAAGAGTCACCATCGAATGCGGAACAGTATCGATTTGACTCCGTGGCGGTGAAGGAACCGAAGTTTGAAATTGATGGGGTGTTTTTGCCGCCGGATGCTGAGCCGGGACTTGTATATTTCTGTGAGGTGCAGTTTCAGCGGGATGAATTGTTGTATGAGCGATTGTTTGGTGAGTCGTTTTTGTATTTTTATCGCAACCGTCAGCGATTTACAGATTGGGAAGCGGTGGTAATTTATCCGAGTCGATCGACTGAACAATCTGAAACGCATCCGTATAGATATCTCTTGAACTGCAATCAGGTGCATCGCGTATATTTGGATGAGTTGGGGGATATTGAACAGTTGCCGCTGGGGGTGGCGCTGATGGCTTTGACGACGATCGACGAAGCGAGTACGCCGGAAGCGGCGCGATTGTTGCTGGCGCGATCGCAGCGGGAGGAATCTGAGGCAGCGAGTCGCGCCATAATAGATATGCTGACGACGATACTGGTTTACAAGTTTACAAATTTGAACCGAAGGGAGGCAGAGGCGATGTTAGGGATTACGCTTGAGGAAACTCGGTTTTATCGGGAAGCGAAGGAAGAAGGCATCGAACAAGGCATTGAACAAGGCATTGTGCAAGGCCGCGAACAAGAAGGAAGAGCCTTGATTTTACGTCAGTTAAATCGCCGTCTGTTAAATCAGCGAGTTGGAACATTACCGGAATCTATCACCACTAGAATTGCTGATTTGTCGATCGAGCAAATTGAAACTCTAGCAGAGGAATTGTTAGATTTTCAGTCGATCGAGGATTTAGAGGTTTGGCTGGAGAATTTGCCGCAGGGAGAGTGATACGAGGTTAGGAATTGTACTTGAGGGGGCGATCGCGCCATTTACGCGCACAAACAAATCAAACGTACCCCCCCTCTACTTCCTGGGTTTTGGGGTTCTTTTGGTGCATCCGCCGTTGCTGAGAGGATGTTCAGGGTGCGATCGGGGATGATTCCGGCGGATTAGAAGCGGATTGATGATGGTGGAAGATGTTTTGGGCGATCGAACTTTTTTAATCTTCGTCAACTACTTTTTTTGAAACGTTCAGAAACAGCAAGTACTTTTGGTCCTTCAGCTTCTACCGTTGAAGAATTCTCTCTAAAAAAAGCTTTTTTACCCACAAATGACATAGCTTTTTGAGATGGAATATTAATGATAATCACAGAGAATCCCTTGTAGAATATAGTATCAATTTTCATCAGAACCTGAGTCTTTAATGTGTCAGTCAAAGCAGATTTTTTGATTGCATTAATTAATATCCCAACATGATCCTCTAGTGTTTTACCTAAAAACTTAGCTTCTCTATCAATTCCTACAACATATCTATCATTGATTTCAATAGGATTAATTGCATCTAAAATTTTAATTTTTTCGGCATCTTCCTTTTTGTCAGCTACTCCAATGAAAATATATCCATCAGTGTCGGGATCGGAGTTGGCAATTCCGCAAATTGTCTCAACAAGTCTCTGAGGTAAACCATCATTTAGTTTTCTACTTGTTGGTGACAGATCGAGGAAACCTTGCTTGCACTCATACTTGGCAGTTTCTATACGAGAACGAAGTAAGGAATTTTTGAAATTTTGTATCAACTCTGCACCGTATCCCGAAGTTGATGAATCTTGCTTTGCGAAGTAGTCTTGTATCAATCCCTTGGTTTGATTAATATTATTTCGACGATCTTGTATCTTTGCATAGCGATGGCTTAGATCTAACTTATTTTGAAGATTTTTGAGTGCCTCCATAATCCCTTGAGGATTAGCAGGTAGAAGCTCTGATTCAATTACTAATTCAAAAAAAGCCATGAAAATTGTATAAAATGCCTGGGGAATTGGATTACTACTGCCTGAGTTTACAATATTTACCAAGCACTTGTTACCCTGGCTATATGTTTCAATAGTTTCTGCCAGAAGGGAAAAAGTTTTTACAATATTTTCTTCTAGTCTATTTGAGCCATAAATGGCTAGAGCATTCTCTATTGACTGGAAGTAACTACTCTCTTCATCGTACAGATTATCTAGCCTCTCTCTGCTTCTTGGGAGGGGTTCATTAAGTAATATCGAGGCTGAAATATCTGCGATCATATCTTCATCGTTACTGTCACGCAGTTGAGATATTGTAAGAATTCCTTGCTTGCACCACAAAGTGTCTTCTGCTTGAATGCCATACCCTTGATTATTTGGTTTGGAATCAATACTAACCTGCGGCATATCAAATAGGCGAAGCGTTTTCGGACTATCATCCCCGCGCAACTTCATCGCAATTGTACGAACCACTTCTGCAAATGGTGTGGTTACACCTGCTTGTCGTTTCTCTTGATTACTTAAATGTTTACCACCGGAATTTATTCTACCAAAAACCTCTGTTATGTCGCTTTCATCCATTGCGCTATAGATAGTTACTGCAAGCTGATAATCTAAAATGTCGGCACATTCTGTTCTCGATAAAGGATAAAAATTTTCTACAGTATCAAATACTTGCTCATCAGCTAATTGTTTAGCATAGGAGAACTCGTTAAGATCGAAATACCTGTTATCAAAGGAAAACACATTTTCAATAAAACCACAAATAGCATTAAGTCGCTGCATACCATCTATGATTTCATACTTGCCACTTCCATGAATTAAAGGACGTTCAGCTAAGAGAATTAAAGGAATTGGGTATCCCTTTAAAATGCTTCCCATCAGGTTTTCTTTTTCGTCAATCGACCAAATTAATTTTCTTTGATACTTTCTGTTCACCAATAAGTTACCTGACCGATAAAGCCGATAAGCCTCAGTGACTGTCATGCCGCGTGGAACAATGCTCATACTCCCGCTCCCGATAAGTCAAGATTTTTATAATAGTATAATACTGTCGCTCGAAGATTATGCGACAGTTACAGCGCAAAAGTTGCTAACAGTCGATCGCCCGCAAAGTCAAACAATCGATCGACTAAAACAAACCCTATTACCAAGGATTACCAATCATTCTAAAAGCAGACCAATAATAAGGATGAGAGAAATTCTGAGTCGTCGTGTTTGCCAATTCCGGGGGTAACGGCAGATTGCCAACAGAAGTGTGCAGCATCCCCCCTTCAATTCGCACTTCTCCCCGCAACATCGCTAATTGCGCTTGTCGCAGTGCTTCTGATTTAATCGGAGCAGTTTTCAACTGCCCGTAAAACTCCGACATCAACCCCAAACTGCCCTCGTCGCTGACATACCAAAGAGTCGCCATAGCCGATTTAACCCCGGCTTGCACGGCTAACCCGCCAAAGCCCAACTCGGCCTCTTGATCGCCCACAGCAGTCCTGCAAGCACTCAAAACTAACATTTCAACTTGCGGGCTGTGCCATCCCATTTGTCGTAACTGATCCAAACGCAGTTTAGTATCCCACAACTGAATAAAGGAGTGGCTGGGATCTCCCGATCGAAATTCGGCGTGAGTAGCCAAGTGAATCATTCCAAAAGGATACTGCTGGCGCTGCGATTTCAAATTAGCGAGGGTAAAAGCTTCATTCAAGAAAGACTTGCCCGGCCACTGCTGCGGGGTGATGGTCGATACTTCTATTTCCGCCGCAGGCAAAGGACTCATATCTGCAAATTGCGACGCCCCCATTGCCAGAACTTGGGTATTTTTGAAATTGGTGGCGCTGGTATCTGTCAAACTCAGACTCGGCATCGATCCAACACTGTAACGCTCTACCAGAAAGCCTTTACCGTCGTGCAGCGCACCCATCGGTATCGATCGCAACCCCATATCTGAGATAAAAGATAAATTCTCAATGCCTTTGGCTTGCAGTTCTGCTTCGAGCGGCGCTACCATCCACTGGTAAAGTTGCTGAGCCAAGGGCAAATAACTTTTAGTGTTGCGCTTTACCGGATTAGTCAGTTCATCGCGAAATTTCCGAACAGCTTCCATTACCTGGGCGCGAGAGGTTCCAGGGATGCGCTGGCGAACGGGCACACCTTCCGGGGTGATCACCATCATTTCCAGTTCGTCAGAGGCTTGAATTTGGTGTTCTACGCGCAAGATGGGGGAACTACTGTAAGGCCGATCAACTGTAGAACCCTTGGGTAAGAAGCTGATATAAATGAGAGCTGGTTTGATGCCTGTGGCTTGTTGGACGCCACGAAGGGTATTTTGGGCATCTTCTAGGGTGGCGATCGCATTTGTTGATGGCAAACTTAGGTAATCGGCAAACTCCCTGGTAAATCTCTCCTCCACAGGAAAAATAACGGCATCGACGTTAGTTGGCAACCTGGAAGCGTCAAGATTCCCAAGTGCGGGAGGTGAAATGCGCTGTTGCAAGGAATTAGATATCTGGTTTTGCTCTTGCAAGCTGGGCGAAAACAAAGGATTTGTGCTGGGTGGCTGGTTGACAGCGAGCTCCGGTGTCGGTATCGGTGCGAGATTTATCGGCGCAGCAGCAGGCGCAACCACTGGATTTTGAGTAATTGTTGGTGCTGGTGGCACATTTGAGACTGGTGCTGGATTTTGAGTAATTGTTGGTGCTGGTGGCACATTTGAGACTGGTGCTGGATTTTGAGTAATTGTCGGTGCTGGTGACACATTTGAGACTGGTGCTGGATTTTGAGTAATTGTCGGTGCTGGTGACACATTTGAGACTGGTGCTGGATTTTGAGTAATTGTCGGTGCTGGTGGCACATTTGAGACTGGTGCTGGATTTTGAGTAATTGTCGGTGCTGGTGGCACATTTGAAACTGGTGCTGGATTTTGAGTAATTGTCGGTGCTGGTGGCACATTTGAGACTGGTGCTGGCGCGGGTGCGGGCGCGGGCGCGGGTGCTGGTGCTGGCGCGGGTGCTGGCGCGGGCGCGGGTGCGGGCGCGGGTGCTGGCGCGGGCGCGGGTGCTGGCGCGGGCGCGGGTGCGGGCGCGGGTGCTGGCGCGGGCGCTGGTGCGGGTGCGGGTGTTGGTGCGGGTGCTGGTGCTGGTGCTGGCGTGGGCTCTGGTGCTGGTGCGGGTGCTGGTGTTGGTGCGGGTGCTGGTGTTGGTGCGGGTGTTGGTGCGGGTGTTGGTGCGGGTGTTGGTGCTGGTGTTGGTGCGGGTGTTGGTACTGGTGTTGGTACTGGTGTTGGTACTGGTGTTGGTGCTGGTGTTGGTGCGGGTGTTGGTGCTGGTGTTGGTGCTGGTGTTGGTGCGGGTGTTGGTGCTGGTGTTGGTGCTGGTGTTGGTGCTGGTGCTGGCGTGGGCTCTGGTGCTGGTGCGGGTGTTGGTGCTGGTGCGGGTGTTGGTGCGGGTGCTGGTGCTGGTGCGGGTGTTGGTGCGGGTGCTGGTGCTGGTGCGGGTGCGGGTGTTGGTGCGGGTGTTGGTGCGGGTGCTGGTGTTGGTGCTGGTGTTGGTGTTGGTGCGGGTGTTGGTGCTGGTGTTGGTGCTGGTGTTGGTGCTGGCGATACTGAAGAAGCCGTAATGTTAATTTGCGTCGGCTGTACTATCTGAGGGCTGGGGCTGAAATAACCTCCCTGTGTAATAACATTTTCCTTCTTTGGACCCCCAGTGGCAATGCTGCCAGCAGTACCGTTGAGTTTGTTATAGTCGGCCCCAACGCTGAAAGGAGTGTTCGAGGCTTCGCCACCGTGGCGAATGGTGATATCTCCACCATTGGCGCTACCAGTAGTGGATGCGGAAATGCTGCAAGCTTGCGACAAGCAATTGTTATCGTTTGTGAAAGTGCCTGTAGCTCGGAAATTACCGCCGGCTGTAATGTCAATCTCTCCTCCGCCTGTTCGGCCTTCGGTGTTGATATGGGTTACTTGGATATCGTTGCGGGCGTTGAGAGTGACTTCGCCACCTTGTTTTTCTTGGGAGTTGGCGTCTATGGACCCTGTTTGAATGCTGCTTGAGGGTGCTGCAATACTAACGTCTCCGGCGTTGCTGGTTTTGTCGATCGACCCTGCCTTGATATTGCCTGTTTCTACTTTTCCGGTACGGCTGGTGACGGTGATGTTGCCGCCTGCGGTGGTGTCGGAATGGGAGTCGAGATCGACAGTGCGAATGTCGCCACTAGCTTGTAGGGCGATTGGGCCGCCTTGGGAACTTGTCAGGTTTCCGCTGACTGTAATGGTGTTGGCTGCTTGAATGTCGATCGCCTGAGCGTTTGCATCTTTTAGTGCCACGTCCCCCGCAGCTAATGCTCGGTTAGAGGCCGTGAGTACCACTTCACCGCTGGCATTGACGCTGATGCCTGTAGCGTTTGTTTCACCAATGCCGGTGAGCAGTTCGGGCAAGGATGCGATCGAGAATGTCGAAGCTGTTGGCGCTGTTCCTGGGCTCGTCGCTGAGGGCGGCTCGATTTCCAAACTCAGCAAATTGCCTCGCTGGCTGACGCGGACTAAATTTTTCCCGATGACTGACGCTACGGTAATTTGACCGCCTGGGGCAGAAAGGCGGCCGGTGCTGACAACTGTGCCGCCCACCAAGGTTAAGTTCTGCCCTGACTTGACTGCTAAGTCGGCTGTGTTGATAATTGCCCCTGCTCGATCGGCCCCAAAAGTAAAGGAATTGGGCGGGCCTGTCAGAGATGCGTAAGTGCTACTACCGACAGCGTTAAACGAGTTTGAACCAAATCCAATAGCGGTGGCGGTGGTTGCTGTGAAAGAAGCCGGCACGTTTAAGCTGGCACTGTTGCCAAATATGATGCCGGATGGATTCATCAGAAACAAGTTAGAATTGCCGCCGGTTACTTGAATTAAGCCGTTAATAATCGAGGGGTTGCCGCCGCCTATGCCCGCTAAAATGTTGCGAATGTTGGGGTTTGATATAAAGTTGGCAATCTGATTTTCCGACAAGCCGAATTCTTTAAAGCTGTGGAAAAGATTTTGTCGATCGCTCGATAATTGTCCGCCTTCTATATCGAAGCGAGTTGGCTGCCCAGGAGTTCCGTTTTGCGCTCCGGGAGTGACGGTAGTACCCGTTGCGTCCGCCGCTGGAACAATTGTTTGACCTTCGGCTTTTGCTTGCCAAAAGTAAAGATTTATTAAGACTATTTGCAGAGCAAGTGCCAGTTTGCTTATTCTTGCTTTTGATAGAAATTTCGACGTTTTTTGAATATTTTTGACGGCTTTCATAGGTTTTTAATGGGTAAAATATATAAATCACAGAAATTCGGTAAAGAAATCGCCTTTTTAGAAAAAACTTGGGTTGACGGCTGTGTCACTAAATATCTGCACATCTGTGCTGTGTCTGGTCAATGTGCGTAGAAGATTGGAAATCCACCCCTCATTTTCAGAGGGGTATTAGTGAGTTATTCTGTGAGTCTTATTGCTAAGTAAGCTTGACCTGGTAAATGTTCACGTTCCCTTGTTAGGAAAGCGATACGCTTTATCAACCTGTTTACTCGTTCCTTAATCGCCTTCGACACTGCATAATGCTGGTGTTTACATCACGGTGTTATGACCAGATGAAAGTGGTCAGTTAAGACGCTTGACGGCAGGTTCCCATGTTGTACAGGTGCTGACTAGAAATGCCAATATCTGCATAGGTTTTTCGGAACAGTTGAAGACGCTATATTTATGAAGCAACCGGGTTCCTGAGTGCAAGTGCATTTAGGAGTCAATGGGTAGAATTTGCCTCTGCTTTTGCAATTTTCTCAGCGTATCTTCTCCACATTCTAAATATAACTTGAAATGCCTAGGCTCTGTATCTTCCGCATGACATATTAATAAAAAATAACAAAAACGGCTTTTCTAGAGGCTATCCGACGCCTAGAAGCCCGGTTTTTTAAATATTATTGATAGTCTGAAGGAAGGATGGGGGTTCAAAAACTAGGTTTCTGCGTCCAAGACTGACCGGGAAACATCCCAAAATATTTTATACACAACAAAAAAAACTATATGCTTGCCGAAAATTAAAATTATGGAAAGAAGAAATGAGAAGGAGTCAAAAGAAAGAATTCAGAAGGTAGAATACCCCCTGCCTCAAGTGATAGTTAAGGGTCACGGAAAAATTTTTTGTGATCCACGATTAAAATCGGGGCTTTAAACCTCGATTCTCGATCCTGTCGCACAGAATCCCTTCTGGATTCTGGCTGCTGAATTCTTCTTCAGTAAGTCAAATTGTTAGAGTATTCAGAAACCCGGTTTATTTAAAAAACCGGGTTTTTGGGTTTATTTGTGTGAGGTTTTGTGAAGTAAAACTCCTTAAATCCGGCTCTATTTCCTTCTTGCAGTCAACTCCACTATTGCGGATTTTGAGCTGCTGCTTTTCGGTTTTAATCGATCGCCCTGTGGGTGTTTAAGGGGGTGTGCAGGCGGATTTGTGGCAGGATTTAAGAGTTAATTGGGTGAAGTTTGGACAGTGGGCGAGGGGCTGGGTGAAGCAGAGCGCGGTGAAGCAGGGCGCGGTGAAGGATTTGCAGAAGGAGTGGATGGGGTGGATTTTTTGAGACCGACAAAAGCGTCATAACGGGTGGTACGATCGCCAATGACGGCCGCTGTAACGCCGATCGACCGCGTGGCGTCTATCCACATTTTTTGGTTGGGAGGAAACTCCGGCAAAGCTAGGTTTTTCGGGTTAAACGCACTCTCGGTGTCAATGAAGAAATTGCCGTTGTGGGGTTTAAGTTCCGATCGGACAGTTTTCTGGAACAGTTCGCTGCTTAAAAGCGGACTTTTCGGTTCCGGAATGATCGAATCAACCACGGGAGCTCCTACTGTCATAAACGCTACATTGTTCATCCAGCCGCGAGTTACCGTAATCCCTCCAAACGGCGATGTCCATTTAATCGCCGGTTTGCCACCGACTTGAATTTCCTCCACTCTAAATCCTTTACTTTTCATGGTTTCATCAAGCTGTTTCAGGGATTTGTTCGCTGCGCCCTGGTTGTTTGTTTCCACCATAAATACAAATCCGGCCGCAAATTTGTCTCTGGGATTCTGGGCGGGCGCTGGTATTAATGATAAAGAAAATTCTCCCGCCATCCAGTTCATCAAGTCTTTATCTAAATCCAAGCCGGTAGTGGATTTTAAACCTGTGCGTAAAACTTGGGGATTAATTGGGGAAATCGGGTTTGCATCGGCTCCTAATACGTAGTCTTGCCACAAACGCTGCAAGTTGCCGCCGGATACCATCATTATTGTATTGTTTGGCAGGCGGTTAACCATTTTTAGAGCATTGTTTTCTACTGCTATCCTTCTGGTAGAATCTGGTTTTAGCCAAGAGACTGATTTGAAGGCAATTCCTTCTACATCCAGCGTCGCTGTGGTGGCAAATCCCTGATTTTGTTGCAGTTTTTCGAGGCTTTCTGGCGAAATTTCACGGGCTGAGTTGGCGGCGGCATAGGCGGTGGCAACGGGCATATTGACGTAGATTTGACCGAAAGCGCCCGGACTTTTTATTTTGTCTATGGCGTCTGCATAGCCAGGGGTTTTTGCGAGGGAAGGTTCGCCTTTGTAGGTGTCGATTATTCTGTCTGTAGCGCTAGGATCTGTGGTGACTGCTAGATAACTTGTGCCGAGTACCGCGACGGAGAAATTGCGATCGGGTACGCCTTGAGTTTCTGTGACTTGCACACCTTTATAATTACGCTCAACAATTTTTCCTTGGCTGAGGGGTCTGGATTTTGCTAATAATTCTTTGGCTTTGATCGGGTTGGCAATTGGCAGGATAATTGCCACTGACTGTTGAATTGGCGGAGATGGGGGCGCGTTGGGTGCCGGCGAGGGGGCTGGTATAGCTATTTTGTTGCGGAGAAAGGCTACCATTGCTGTGTTACCAACCCAGGGTTGAATGTCTTGCTGGTAGGCGTAGCCGTTGCTTGTGAGCAGGCGATCGCGCATTTCCGTTAAAAACCTCTCAAACGAAGCTTTTGACTCCGGCGTGCCAAATTCTCGCAGTCTATTCCACTGCGATTCATCGGTGGTGATGGATAGGGCCATCATCGTGTCTTGCGGGACAACCGTTGCCCCCGGCGGCAAATCTTTGGCGGGCCCACGGGAAATGACGAGGTAGTAGGTGACAAAGCCTAAACCGATCAGAAGTGTGGCGGCTCCGATCGTAAACAGCAGGGAAGATTTATCTTTCTTAAACATTATTCGTAAGGTTCGGGTGCTCGCAACATGATAGATTATTTTCTTGGCTCATGTAACAGATACATTAGCAGATACATTTAACCGGGCAAATCTAGGAAAGTTGACTGTTGACTGTTGACTGTTGACTGTGAGCCGAAAAACAAATGATGGTTGAGTGTTGAGTGTTGACTGTTGACTGTGAGCCGAAAAACAGAAAATTGTGCTTATATTTGGTGGCAGATTGAAGGAGACTTTACCAGCAGAACGATGCTACCGGATTTGATATAAGTCCGTGGAACGAAACCCCACACCAAAAATGTGGCAAGACTTTTGTGAAATGGTATTAACTGAATCAGTTTCTGGCCTTAAAGTCTTTAAAGATAGTTTGAAATGAGTACATCAGTCGGTGGACATCGTTTGTGGCTGTCGGAACAATGTTGAGTTCCCATTTTTTGCGAGCGGTAGTTAGCAGTTTTGCTACGGGTTGGGAGTAACTGTTAGAAATGAAATAGCTGCCGCCTTCGTAGCGAATATCTGACGCTAAGCCGATAAAAGCACCGGCAATTTCTAGTTTTAGTTCTGAGGTGCTGTGTTCCGATTTTACTGCTAAAATCACCTGCGAGTGCCGGGGTTCGCGGTTGAGCAAGCGGCAGATATTCGCTTCTTTTTGGTACAAAATTAAAACGTTACAGTTGTGCAAAACTCCGGCTCTACCTTGGACTTTTACTCCTAGGTGAACTTCCAGGGCTGGTTTGTCAGGAAATTCCACAACAGCATGAGTATAGGGATGTGCAGTTCCGTGGATTTTTCCCGCTGTCTTTCTAAATGTTAAATATTTCGGTGTTTCGTCGTCTAAAACATTGTTGTAATAAATAGTACCGCCTTCATTAGCAACAGCTTTTAGCAGAATAGTGAAGAGGTAAGTATCAAAAATTCTGGATTGTTCTGCCGCTGTGTTAAATTCAGGATCGATCGAGCTTTTTAATTTGCTTTTAATTTCGGAATTGATGGCGTAGTTGCTGGGCCCGGAGGGCAGTTTTTCGAGCAAGTGCTTGAGGGCGATCGCCTGTTTGTGACGGGGGGCTGTGACGCTGGAGGTAAACTCAATTGTTTTGGCAGTTTCGCCACCTGAATTGGCAAAGGTAATTTTTGTGCCGAGGGGAGAGGTTTCTGATTCTACTTTCAAGAAATAAGCAATTTCGTCTTCCATTTCGGAAGTGTTCACAGTCGCTTGCTCGACAGCATCAATTAACAGCAAAAGTTGTTCTTTTGCGGTATAATCTTCTATCTTGAGGAGGGGTGTTTTTCTTTTGAGCGATCGCTCTTCAATTACTTTGCCTATCTCTACAGTATCCGCTACTTGTTGAACTACCCAACCAAAATTAAACTCATCCAGAATTGCCGCCAGTTCTTGATAGAGTTTGGCGTACTCGATCTCGTCCATAATTGTTTCTGCGCTGCACACTATTCTGATTATACAAGCAGATTTGATTTTTTGGTCAATGGCTGTTGAACAACTACCCAGATTGCCTGTAATGGCGGATTGGCCGAGTGTTCGAGTGTTCGAGTGGGAAAATCTTTGTCTTGGCCCAACATCCATCGGTTACATAGGTTAAATCCCGTACACTGCTGGTTGCCGAACTTGCTGCTGCTTGAGAGAGACAATTGGGAGATGATACTAAACGGCAGTTTCATAAACTTTTCTTGACATTTAAGACATCTTGTCCAAAAAAACACGGTGTTTTTGTCCTTTCGCGGTCTGTGACTGGTAAAATAAGTATTAATGTTGGCACTCCTGACTCGCTCCCTGGCTATGTACGCCCTGAAGCTAGAACTCAAACTCAACAATGCTGAACGTACCCTAATGGCGCGACATGCTGGTTACGCTCGGTTTTGCTACAACTTGGCTTGTACCCTGTACATGGGCGTGATGGACATCAAAGTCAGCCGTACCCGAAAGATTGCCGAAATAAAAAAAAACTTCACCAACTTCATCAAAAAACAACCAGAATATCAATGGACTAATACTTTATCATCCCGCGTTTATCAAAACGCTTTCATTGCCTTCAATAACGGCCTCGAACGCTTTTTCAAAGGGGGGAGCGGGTTTCCTAATTTCAAACGCAAGAAGTCCGGGGACTCCTTTACCGTAGACAGCAGCAATGGGCCAATATTTCAGATGGCTGGCAATCGCATAAAAATTCCCACATTGGGAACGTTTCGTCTGAAAGAAGCTATCGGGTACAACTGTTGTTCTCAAACATTTACCATCAGCCGTACTGCGGATAAATGGTACGTCAGTTTTACAATAAAAGCGGACAAAATCCCCCCTTTATATCACTCCGTATCTGAACCGATAGGCATAGATTTAGGAGTATCCACCTTTGCCACCTTGAGTGACGGTACGGTATACCAACTGCCAGATTCCCTAAAAACAGCGAAAATCAAGCTAGGGAAACTACAGTACCGCCACCGTCACCAGCAATTAGGAAATAGAAAAGTTGGTATCAAAACCTCGAAAAACGCTCGGAAATTTTATCGAAAGCTTGCTAAAAAACACGCCGATATTGCCAATAGGCGGCGAGATTTCTTACAGAAAACAACGACAGAAATCAGCCAAAGGTACGCTCACATTTGCATCGAAGATTTAAATATTTCTGGCTTGGCAGCAAATCACAAACTGGCTGCTGCAATTTTACATTCAGGGTTTTATGAATTTCGACGAGAACTCACTTATAAATCTCCCATCTACGGCACTGTTGTCGAAGTGGTAGATAGATGGTATCCTTCATCTAAAACTTGCTCAAAGTGCGGTAACATTCAACCGATGCCACTTTCGGAGCGAGTGTTTGTTTGTGAGGCTTGTGGTAACAGTTGTCATCGAGATTTGAATGCCGCAATTAATTTAGCGTCGGTCTCAAGAGATAGAGTAAGGATGGCTAGTCCTGAATTCACGCCTGTGGAGTAGAAGGAGCCGACTCCCTACGTAGAAGCAGGAAGTAAGTTTTAAGTGTCCGAGATGTTAGTCTTGTCCGCTTTATGTCAATCTTATGTAGCAGTAAGCTATTCTACGACATTTGTAGCGATCGAACTATGGCAACTATCAACGACAACTACCTTAAACTCAAAGCTGGCTACCTGTTTCCTGAGATTGGGCGCAGGGTGAAAGCCTTTGCAGAGGCGAATCCCGAAGCGCCCATCATTCGGCTGGGGATTGGCGACGTGACTGAACCACTACCGGCTGCTTGTCGCCAAGCGATGGTGGCGGCGGTGGAAGAAATGGGTTCGCGGGATACCTTTAAAGGATACGGCCCGGAACAAGGTTATGAGTGGCTGCGGGAGAAAATTGCCGAGCACGATTTCAAGTCGCGGGGATGCGATGTTGATGCTTCGGAAATCTTTATTTCTGATGGTTCTAAGTGCGATTGTGGCAATATTCTCGATATCTTTGGCAACAATAACACGATCGCAGTTACCGATCCAGTTTATCCGGTGTATGTAGACACTAACGTGATGGCTGGGCACACCGGAGATGCGAACGAAAATGGCGAATACGGCGGCTTAGTTTACCTGCCAATTACAGCAGAAAACAATTTTACTGCGGAAATTCCCACAGACAAAAAAGTCGATTTAATTTACTTGTGTTTCCCGAATAACCCGACGGGGGCAACTGCAACTAAGGAACACTTGCAAGCTTGGGTAAATTATGCTAAAGCTAACGGTTCGATTATTTTCTTCGATGCGGCTTACGAAGCGTATATTACCGATCCGAGTTTACCGCATTCTATCTACGAAATTGAAGGGGCGCGGGATTGTGCGATCGAATTTCGTTCTTTTTCCAAAAATGCTGGTTTTACGGGTACTCGCTGCGCGTTAACCGTTGTACCGAAGACTTTGACTGGAAAAGCAGCAGATGGTTCCGATGTCGAAATTTGGAAATTGTGGAACCGCCGCCAATCTACTAAATTTAACGGAGTTTCTTACATCGTGCAGCGCGGTGCTGAGGCCGTTTATTCTGAGGCTGGCAAGGCACAGATTCAGGCATTAGTCAATTTTTACATGGAAAATGCTGCGATTATTCGCGAGAAATTGACAGCCGCAGGAATCGAGGTTTTTGGTGGCGAAAATGCACCTTATGTGTGGGTGAAAACGCCTCACGGTTTGTCGAGTTGGGATTTCTTTCAGAAGTTGCTGGAAACTTGCAATGTGGTGGGAACTCCGGGTTCTGGTTTTGGTGCGGCGGGTGAGGGTTATTTCCGCATTTCGGCGTTTAATAGTCGGGAGAATGTGGAAGAAGCGATGAGACGGATTGTGGAGAAGTTTAAGATGTAAAAGGGCGAGAGATAAATCTTTTTGGGGCCGGGTTCTTCGGCCCACCCCATAAGAAAATTGATCTCTTCTGGAACAGGCATCTTGCCTGTTCATGCAAATGCTGAAAAATGTGAGTTATAATCAGCTTACTGCCGAATTTTCAGGCAGCCACTCCACAAATTCCTCGAAGTTTACGAGCTTGGGTAAAGTTAGAGTTATAGGTTTTCATAATTACTGATAATATAAATTATATCTCTATCCATCTGCGTTTATCTGCGTGCATCTGCGGTTACAAACTCCCAATCTGCCAGTAGTGCCAGATTCAGACAATTTAAAATACTGGATTTAATCGGGCGCTTTTCATCCCAAAATACGATCGCTGAATAAAAGTTAATCGCCGCCGGTGAATTCAAAAGCTCAAAAGTTTGACGCGCAACTCCCTCGTCGTCAAAGCCGAGAAAGTAAACAGTATCATCAAAAACCACAGGTTTATCAGCTATTTCACCGATCAACCTAAAATCCAGTTTTTTATAAAGCCCGCAAATCGCAATTTTCCAAAGTTTGAAGGTATAATCGCCAACTCCAAAAATCGAAAATCGAGGGTTGTTTTGATAAATTTTGCTTTTTCGATTATCTAAATATTGCCCGCAATCCTCCAGATAGCGCCCGGTTTTAGGAGCTATTTTTTTGATATTTTCAGTTGACTCCCCGATAAATTTTTGAGTAATGAGCATATATCGATCGGTAGCATTAATTCGATTTTGAGCAACACCAGAGCCTTTGATTAGCGGAAACAGATAAGTGTCCTCAATATCGACAACTTCTCCGAATGTATTTACAAAATAATTGTCTATTTTGCGAAACTCCATCACGTTAGAACAGTCGTGCTTTACACCAGATCGCCATTTTGTCCCTGAATTCACAGCATATAAATTACTCAATTTACTGAAAGAATTTATATCCTTAACCAAGAGATTGTTGTGATATCCAATTCGGTGACAGTCTGAAGTTTCTAAACTGCTAAATACATCGCAGAAGTAGTTTCGCGAATGAGCATCAAATTTGCAGACTAACAAACAAGCATCAACATTTGCATCAAAATATTTTTTAGCATCTATTTTGTAAGTTGCACAGTCAGCCAGATTGAGTTTTTGAGAGTGAAGGTAATTCAATAACTTTCTAGCAGTCGAAGTCTTGCAAAGCATCGCTAGATCGGCATCGCGCTTTTGCAGCCATTGCACCGCCTGAATCAGCATCCATTCTGAGATATCGAAGTTACTCTTACCTGTGAGAGCATCTAAGCCCCTGTGATTTTGAAAATTGTTTTTCTTAGGTAAATTTTCGCTACCAATAGTTCCTTGTTGCGAGTTGGTCACCCATGGAAAGTTGCCGAGTACAAGCAGTCGAGTGCTACATCGATCGAGTAATGATTTCCAATTAAAATCAAAGAAATCTCCGTGCCAAATATCGCATCTCTGATCCTGAAATAATTGCTTATTTAGTCTGACTTCTTTTAAGTAATTTTGATTTATTTCAACCCCGATAATTTTGGATGCGGATGGAAACGAACGTGCAGCAGCTTGAATAAAATTACCGATACCGCACGTCGGCTCAATTATGGTGCCAGGATTGACATTAAGTTCTACTAATTTTCGACATACCATCTCGGCTAATGCCGGCGGTGTCTGAAAATCGCCGTATTCTAGTTTGGTTTTGCGATTGTTAGAACTCATTGGTTAGATTTATAAACTGCGATAACACCTTCCTGTTGTCCGGCACGCTCAATGACCCTTCCATACTGAAGTCGCCATTGCAACGCATTAGAAATGGTCAAATAACCTTGCAAGGGTGGGTTTCTCAGTATTTCGTCTGCAATGTTACCTGCTTCAATTTCGTCAACAGGTAGATTTTTGTCAAACATGAAAGCAAGCAAATCATCTTTATTGCCTTCGTTATCTAAAATATAGCGAATTCCACGGGTCATTTGAAAATCTGCTGTTCTTTCGGCACTAACGTAAATTGTATGCAAAATATTCAGCGTTGCAGTTCGGATGGTACTGTTGTCTGTCTTTTCGTAAACAAAGATAATCAGTGAATATCCCAGCCCAAAAATCTTTTGCCTTGCAGATTTGAAAGGACATGACGACTGCGGTTGCCTAACACTTGTTACCTTCACGTCAACCAATATCCCTGGGAAATCGATGCCGCTTGCTGAATTGCCATCTATAAATTCATATTGCTGCTTGAGATAGAGTCTGAACTTTTGCTCCAAATATGTTCCAACAGCCTTTCCGTCTGTGATTCCGTAAAGCAGAGGTTCCGGGTGTTGAGACTCGGCTGCTGAAAATATTGCCGCCTCAGAACAAAGAATTTATACGGTCAGAGTTGTCATTTTGATGAACCACCACATTTTTAATTGGCTGAGAAGGTAAACAGTATCATTATTATTTGCCACTCTTAATATTCTATCCATCAGCATCGCTGGGAAAACCAAATTGGTCTGGTAATTCAGCAGAGGTAATTTGCAGAATCTCTAGCAACTTCTTGTATTGAACAGGCGTTAGCTTCGGTACAGATCGCCCGGATTCCCAGTTCCTTACCGTCGCTTCCGTAACGCCAAGTGCTTCTGCTAGCTGCTTTTGAGTCATAAACCGCTGAACTCTCAGTCGCATTAGGGGCGATCGCTGGGCTCTTTCTGAGATTTCCATAGGCTATTTGTTACTTTATGTTAAATAATGCACGGTTTTATTAAATACGTTGACGCATACCGTTATTTGATTTACGCTTATAGCAATAGAGATTAGACAGCACCAGCTAAGCCACTTGTGCTGTAGGGGAATTGCTGTCTTTTCTTCAACTTGTTATTGTACGCGGTTTTACCGTTACAAAGCATCAAACCTATCCAAAATTATTAGTCAAAGCTATGTTGCAAGATTCATCATCGAACCAAACATCGCCCAATGTTTTAACCAACCAAACCTTTGAGGCCGATCGCGAAGCAGTCCGTCACGTCATCATCGGTTCGCCGCTGGGGGTACGGCGAACTATCCACCAACTGCACGCATTGCGCTACGAAGAAGCTGTTCGTTGGACTCATCCGATCGCCATTCCCGACAATCGCATCATTATTACACCCGATCAGGGAGAAATCATGAGTCTTTTAGTGAAATTAATCCGCCTGCAATGAAGTCATAAATGTGCGATCGCTCTTTCTAGAATTGAGTCAAAAGTGCGATCGCGATTATTCAGCCATCTCGTACCATCCAAACCAGCATTCCCAAAATTTCGTCCACCGGAGGCAAGGCATAGTCATTAAGATCGATCGATACAATTTTTTCCTCTAGTTTGAGAAATCGCCACTGCGTGCCGTTGCTGACACTGCCATAAATAACTGAAATTGGTTTCCCCTTCGCTTCATTAAACTTCTGCATTGCCACCATTTCTGCAACGCACTGTCCAATTCCTGTCTTCAAATCGGCTTTTTTAGCCTCAACAACCGCCACTGCGGGTGCTTCAATCTCCAGCATTTCGGGAGAACGACTAATCAAATAATCACAAATCCCGTTTAGTCCAATTTCATAATCAACCGTAAAGTCTTCCCCCGAAAACAAGCTAATATTCTGCTGCAAAATCTTCCTGACTTCCAGCAGTACCGGAGTAATAATCATTTCCGATCGAGCTTTTTCGCTACCTGTGGCCACAGCTACGGGTAAACTATTTGCCAAAAAATCTGTCAGGGTTGCACTCGGAGCGATCGGAGTTATTTGCGGTAGAAATCGCGGGCCTTCTACAGTTGTTAATCCAAAGGCGTGTTTAACTTTTATAATTGAGGTGAACTCGCTGTAAGACATCGCTCAATTTATCCTACTACTTATTACTGCCAAATTGTCAACCCCTAAAGGTCGATAAATTGTATCTCTTTGCTGATAACTCCGCCCCAAAGAACGAATCGCATTTTGCAAATCTTCCACAGATTGACAACTGCCGCCCACCGCACCGGCCATCGTTGTAATGTGTTCTTCCATCAATGTACCGCCGATGTCGTTGCAGCCCCATTTCAGCGCTTCTGTAGCTCCATCTAAACCTAATTTTACCCAACTCGGTTGGTGATTGGAAATCAAATTGCCTAAGAAGATTCTCGATACAGCGGTGAGTAACAATGTATCTGCTAAAATTGGTTGGTCGCGGCCGACTCGACTCCGCAAAGGTGCCGGTGCTTCCTGTCCGACAAATGGTAGTAAAATAAATTCTGTAATGCGTGCCCGATAGTTTTGGTCGATCGCAGTTTGTTGGAGCGATCGCACTTTTTCTAAATGCAAAACCTGCTGCCCTGCCGTCTCAATATGCCCGCAAAGCATCGTACTCGTTGTCGGCAAACCCAGACTGTGAGCAGTCCCCACAATCTCCAGCCAAGTTGCCGAATTTAGTTTTTCCGGGCAAATCACCCGTCGCACAGAATCGTCGAGAACTTCCGCCGCCGTTCCCGGCATCGAACCCACTCCCGCATCCTGCAAAGCCGAAATTACATAGCTGAAACTAAGATTATCTCCTCTGGCAATAAATTCTATTTCTTGTGGCGAAAAAGCGTGCAAGTGCAACTGAGGAAACTTATCCTTAATAGTTTTCACCAATTGCAGATAATAAGGTAAAAATGCGCCGTTCAGCTTAGCTTGAAGATTTAAGCCACCCTGCATACAAATTTCCGTTGCTCCCCGCTGCACTGCATCAGTTGCCTTTTCCTGAATTTGGGCTGCATCTAACCAAAAAGCGCCCTCATCTTTCTCGTCGCGGCGGAATGCACAAAAACTGCAATGCTGCTCGCAAATGTTAGTAAAATTAATATTCCGATTGATAACGTAGGTGACAGTATCTCCTGATTGTTGGCGGCGGAGCAAGTCAGCGGTTGTTTGAATAGAAGCTCGCGCGTCTGGATCTCTTTGCTGCAAAAGTACCAAGGCTTCTGCAGCAGAAATGTTATAACCTTGTAAAGCTCGATCGAGAATTGCATCCACAGTTTTCTTTTTAACTCAGCTACAGAATTACTGACTAGAATTAAGCCGTTTTTATATTTTAACTAATCAATTATGGAGGAACGATATTTTACAATCTCAAGTGCTACCAAACTATTCTTAACTTTCTGAACACTGAAATTATGGGCAGCTACCAATCAAATCAGGTCTTGCCAGTGCCGTCGGGGCCTTTGCAAATTCCTGCTATACAGACTTTCGGTTCAACTTTTGTAAACGCAGGCACACCACCAATTTATTTTTCCCTGGTAATTCCCACGTACAACGAGCGCAGGAATATCCAGAGTATTGTGGAAAAATTGAGCCAATTGCTTGATGGTATCCTTCCCCGCAACTACGAATTAATTGTAGTCGATGACGACAGCCCCGATCGCACCTGGGAAGTTGCCCTGTCCCTGACACCGGAATATCCGCAATTGCGGGTAATGCGCCGGGAAGAGGAGCGGGGACTTTCCACAGCGGTAATTCGCGGATGGCAGGTCGCTGGCGGTGAGGTTTTGGGCGTCATCGATGCCGACTTGCAGCATCCCCCGGAGACGCTGTTGCAGCTTTTAGCAGAAATTCAGCGGGGAGCAGATTTAGCTGCTGCCAGTCGTCACGTGGGCGAGGGTGGGGTGAGCGACTGGAGCGTTGTCAGGCGATTTTTATCGCGGGGCGCTCAAACCGTGGGGTTGGTGATTCTGCCGGGAGTGGTGGGCCGAGTTTCCGATCCGATGAGTGGCTATTTTATGGTGCGCCGCAGTTGCATAGCCGGCAAAACCATGAATCCTGCTGGTTACAAAATATTGATTGAAGTGCTCGGCAGGGGGGACATCCGCTGGATTGGAGAAGTTGGTTACGTGTTTCAGGAGCGGCAAGAAGGCGAGAGCAAAGTTACCTGGAAACAGTATATTGACTATTTGCGACATTTGCTTCGGTTGCGGTTGGCCCGCTGGCCGATGGGCCGATTCCTGCGGTTTGGCGTGGTTGGTTTCAGCGGCGTGTTTGTGGATATGGGAGTTTTTTACCTGCTGCGGACTGTCCTTGGTTTGGGGCTGACTCGCAGTGCAATCTTTTCTGCTGAAGTGGCAATTATCAATAATTTCTTGTGGAATGATTTATGGACTTTTCGTGATATTTCTAAGCGGCAGCCTGGAAAGCGCCAGCGCTTGAAACGGCTGTTGAAATTTAATGTGATTTGTTTGATTGGCTTGATTATAAATGTGCTGCTGGTGAATCTGCTGTTTAATGTTTTTAAGGTAAACGAATATTGCGCTAAGTTGATTGCGATCGCGACTGTGACTCTGTGGAATTTCTGGATCAATATGAAACTGAGTTGGCGGGTGACGGACGTTCAAAAATAGCTTTTAGTTTGGTTAGTTGTTAGTTCTTATTGGAACTGACAACTAACCACTGCCAACTGCCAATTGCCAACTGCCTTTAGATGACTGAATTAATGATTAAGAACAAACAACTGTTGTTGCTATTTCTATGGACTGTGATCGCCTTTATTTTGCGCTTTGCCAATTTGGACTTGAAACCGCTGTGGACGGATGAGTTTTCTACTCTAGTGTTTAGTTTGGGCAACAGTTTTCGCGGTGTGCCGATCGATCGCGCGATCGACCTTTCTACATTATTACAACCACTACAATTGCGCCCCGATGCTGACACCGGCGACGTGCTCCGCAATTTGCTGCTAGAAAGCAATCATCCACCAGTGTATTTTATGCTCGCCCACTGGTGGATGCGACTGTTTGGGCCGACCGAGGATAGTTTAGTTTGGATAGGGCGAGCTCTTCCTGCATTATTGGGCGTGATTTCAGTTCCAGCTATCTACTTTTTGGGGAAATTTGCTTTTAGTTCTCGTTTAGTCGGTCAATGTGCAGCCGCGATGATGGCAGTTTCTCCCTACGGCATTTATCTCGCTCAAGAAGCTCGCCATTACACTTTAGGAATCTTATTAGTTATTGCCTCTCTTTTTTGCCTCACATTAGCTGCAAAAAAGCTGCAACAGGGCGCTCCTCTGCCTATTTGGGCGGTGCTACTTTGGGTAGTTGTTAATTGTTTGGGAATTGCAGCTCACTATTTTTTTACACTGGCTTTGTGTGCGGAAGCAATAGCATTAATTGCTGTAATATGGCAGCAGTTTAATGGAAATTTGCCAATTGACAACAGCCAGCAGCCTAATATTTTGCCATTTCAAATCCTCTGGCGGTTTTTCGCAGTAGCGATCGGTACTTTAGCTGGCGGTTTAGTTTGGTTGCCGGTATTTTTGTCCAATAAATACGGCAGCGAACTAACTAATTGGATTGTCAGCGGCGATCGCACATTTTTAAATTGGATCGCGCCGATTTTTCAAGCTTTAGCTGGATGGATCACTGTCATCTCTCTGCTGCCGGTGGAATCGCCAAATTTGGTAGTAGTAGTAGCATCGGCGATCGTAATGGCAATATTTTTGATCTGGGCGCTTCCCCTGCTGCGAGGCGCTCTTAAAACTTCCTTAAAAACAACCGATACTCGTTTAGGTACTGTTATTTTCGGCGGATTTGTGCTAGGAGCCATTTTCCTATTTTTCAGCTTTGCATATATTCTCGGAATTGACCTAACTCGCGGCGCACGATACAATTTCGTCTACTTTCCGGGGGTGATATTGCTTTTAGGAGCAACCTTGGCGGTTATTTTTAACACACCTACAGCAAAAAGTCAATCGTTTAATTTACGGGCGATCGAAGTTCCGGGCAAAAAAGCAGTTCTGCTAATTTTAGTAATGGGTTTTTTTAGCGGTGTCACAGTAAATTCCAATCTCGGCTATCGCAAATATTACAAACCCGATATTTTAATTCCAATTATGCGTGAAGTATCGAAAGTTCCCGTGTTAATTGCTACTACTCAAAAGACTCATGTAGAAATAGGAGAGTTGATGGGGATAGGGTGGGAATGGGAAAGAAGTTCGGCAACGGATTTTGTAGGGGATGTAACGGATGTAACGGCTGTTAGGAAGAAAGAAGAAGTTAAAGCCTTTGATTCTCCGCTGTTTCTTTTGGCTAATCAAAGAAGGGATGGCCCGGAAATAGCGGCAGGGACACTTTATAAAACACTCAGTCAATTAGAACGCCCGCTAGATTTGTGGCTGGTTAATTTTCGCGCACCTGTGAATCTAGAAGCACAAAAATGTCAGGTTGAATCGCGCGAGTTGCCTGCGGTGGATGGGTATGAATATCAAGTTTATCACTGTTCCAAGTCATAGGTAAGTCTTAGGGGATGGATCGGGCGATCGACAAATCTACTTCGGAAAGATCGCACATGAGCAATAAATAACATCTCTTGCTAACGATCGATCGCTACGATCGCCTAAACTGGGAAACAACAGGCTTTTAAATGCGATCGCGTATGTCCAGATTTATACAAAATTGGCTGCTACCATTGCTATTGATACTCAGTAATGGTTTCTTGGGTTGGCTGATCAACCAACTGCCGGGTAAACAGGACTTAAAAATTGAAGACCCTATAATAATCTTGCTGACAGTAGTGTGTCTATTGGCACTTTTTATCCTCGGTGCTATATCCAGTCAGTCTCAGCCGAGTGCAGCGCCTGCAAATCAAAATTGGGTTCTTGGTTTTTTACCCCTACTGGGAGGTGGCATCCTTTTCGGACTCTTGAAAGGGAACCACCTAGCCGCCGAATTCAACTCAGCAGTTTTTTATACATCTCTCATTCTGTTTGGTTTGGGGGCTGTGCTCCCGCCTCTACTGCTTTTACCGAGACAATGGCAGAACAGGTTGGTATGGTTGCTCCCCGGTTTTGGACTGGTGGCAATGTTGTATTTCATACGGAGGGGCGAAGGGACAGCAGCGTTTTTGGCTTTGGTTGTGACTGTAATTTTGATGTTGTTTATCCATGCCATCAAGTTTCTCATCCCAGTTACTAACCAACTTGCACCGAAGTTTAGGGCAAAGAGAGATCAACTTGCAATTAGTTTTGCAGACGGGTTTTGGAATAAATTTGAAGATTTTACCTCACCTTTTCAGCGGGAATATTACCAGGGTTTGACTTATATCTGTCGATATTATCAAACACAGGGATTGGATAGAGATCGAAATCTGAACTTGCAAAAAGTATTTGTGCCTCTCAAAATCGCTGCAACAGAGGCAGCGAATACAAGTCACAAAATGATTCAGCCGCTAAAGGATGAAGGAAATAACTCAAATGAAATACAAATTTGGAATTTTTTAGCAGCGATAGATAAGTATCCGGCATTTCGGCGCATGGCAGTGTTGGGCGCACCCGGTTCCGGGAAAACTACCCTTTTGAGATATTTAACGCAGACTTATGCCACACAGCAACAGCGGAAAGTGCATCCGAAAGCGCCGAAACTGATTCCGATATTGTTGTATCTCGGAGATGTGCGTCAGGAAATTGTGAATAACAATCAACTCACTCTGGCAGATTTAATTACTCAACAAGTACAGCAGCAGCAGCAGAAACATCAACTGCTGAATCCACCGCCTAACTGGTTTGCCGAAAGAATACGTCAAAACCAATGTTTGGTAATGTTAGATGGATTAGATGAAGTGGCAGATGAAACCCAGCGCCAGCAAGTAAGTCGTTGGGTAGACGCACAGATGCAGGCATACCCGGACACGGCTTTTATCTTAACCTCTCGACCTTTTGGCTATAAAAATGCGCGGTTGCAACAAGATGTGACTGTCTTAGAAGTGCAACCATTTAACATGAAACAAATGGAACAGTTTATTTGTAGCTGGTATTTGGAAATAGAGGTGATAAGTAGCGCTGGACAATATGATGCGGGAGTGCGGGCAGAGGCTAAACAACAAGCAGATGATTTAATTAAGCGGATTAAAAATAGCAAACCTCTGGCGGACATGGCGGTGAATCCTTTGCTGCTAACAATGATTGCCACAGTTCACCGTCGCGGTAGTGCCTTGCCAGGAAAACGGGTTGAACTTTACAAAGAAATTTGCCAAGTTTTACTAGAAAGGCGACAAAGAGCTAAAAAGATTGCGGATGCGCTAACAGCGACGCAAAAGCAATCTGTTCTGCAAGTGCTGGCATTTGAATTAATGCAGCAGAAAACTCGTGAGTTCAACCTATCCGAGGGAATTGATTGGATTACAGACAAATTGGCATATGTAGCAGGCAGTGGGGCGAATCCAGAGGAATTTATTCAGCAAGTTCGGGATGTGAGTGGGTTGTTAGTGGAAAAAGAAGTAGGCGTTTATGAATTTGCTCACTTGAGTTTCCAGGAATATTTAGCAGCGGTTCAGATTAAAGAATCGAACGAAGAGAGTATGTTAATCGGAAATATTAACCAATCTTGGTGGGCTGAAACTATCCGTCTTTATGCAGCGCAGAGTAATGCTAGTAATCTGATTCGTACAGTCTTGGCGATGCCATCTCCATCGGTTGAGGTAATGGCACTCGCCTATGATTGCTTGGACGAGGGGTTGAGTGTAAATCCAGATGTTCGGCAACAACTGGAACAAAGGTTAAACGCAGATTTGGAAAGTCGATGACAGCAAGATTCATTTTAGCAGCTAATGTTCTGTTATCCCGGCGTCTACAAAATTTGCTGCGGATTGATGAGAATGTCGAAATTGACATGAGTTACATCACCTGCGCCGAATATCAGCTTTTTATTTATGAGAAGTTGAAAGGGGCTGAACATCGTCAACCTGACCAGTGGACAAGTTACAGCTTTCCGCCAGGAGATGCCAGAAAGCCTATTACTGGAGTACGGGCTAGTGATGCTGAGGAGTTTTGTGAATGGTTAACTCAGCAGCAATTTGCATTGGGATTTAAATACAGACTGCCCACTTTAGCTGAAGTAGAGGAGTATCCAGTTACAGAAAAACAAGTAGGATGCTGGTGTTTGGATGGAGAACAGCGAATCATTTTAGGAATAGAAACTCAACAGCAGCAATCTTGGGAACAGGAATTAGCTGAGGTTTTGGCTCTGAACCGCCTCCTCAAATTCTACCGCGACCTCAAACTCGACCTCAACCGCGACCTCAACCGCGACCTCAAACCCGACCTCAACCGCGACCTCAACCGCGACCTCAACCGCGACCTCAACCGCGTCCTCTACTGCGACCTCTACTGCGACCTCAACCGCGACCTCAAACGCGTCCTCAACTCCGACCTCAACCTCTTCCTCAACCGCGACATCAACCTCCTCCTCAACTACGATCTCAACTTCATCCTCTACCGCGACCACGAACTCGTCCTTAAACTCGTCCTCAACCGCGACCTCAATCACGACCTTTACCGCGACCTCTACCGCAACCTTCACCGCGACCTCAACTGCGACCTCAACCGCGACATCAACCGCGTCCTCAACCGCGACCTTGAAGCCGAGTTTAAAGCAATTGAAACAAGCAAAAGCAGTAATTTCCTTTTATACTTTCCTCTGCTTTCTATTCTTGTTATCTATCGTTTCTTGTCAGCAACTTATGAGGTAATCTCCCAAAATAAAGAGGCGCTCAATACAATTGAGTTAAGCAGTCAAGAAAGTGAAGCTATTAGTCGTAAGTATCGAGAGAGTCTCAATGAAATCTACCCACTTTATGTTTATTTGGTATTACTAGATGAGCGACAAGCGGGTCGGATGCCAGCATGGGAGAGTATTCGGATTGTCAGGGAAAGAGTTGAGTAGCAGATATAACGCCTGGATAGTAGGGACACAACAGTGTTGTGTCCTTTGGCTGCGGAACACAGGATTGTTTGTGAAATAGTATTTTCTAATCTTGCCTGACACTATCAGGTACGCCCACGGCCGAAATACCCGATATCGCCTTTAAGTTTTGACACCGAATCAACTCATTAAAATCCAAACTGCGCCCTTCTATTTGCGCCACAGCCTCGATCGCCCCCAGCAAATGTCCGGCCGCTTCCGCTTCGTTGTAACCACGCCTTCCCGCTACTCTAATCGCCCCTTCGTCAGCCTCTAACTCTACTTGGGAACTGCGGTTGTCGCGCCAGATTCGAGTCATGGCGAGTCCCGTCAAACCGCCCGCGATCGCAGTGCCGATCGCATCTCCCTGCAACAATTCTACAACAGTCCCGACAATTCCCGCCAGAGCCGCACCTTGATAAATATCCGGTTTAAACCACTTAAAATTGCACAGAAAACTTACATTCCGCAATAGCAATAAATCCCGCTGCGGCTTAGATAGCAGCCGCCACAAATCAAAATTAATATAAATCGGGCGAGATTGATTCCAAGGTAAAGGAAAATCGCAATCAATTACCGTTGATTGTTGGGGCTTATTAATAATTTTACAAGTCATGCGGCCGGAAGCGGGCATCACATCTAAGAGGCGGCGAATTTCTGGGTCGGGATTCATAATTTTTAGGGTAATTGATAATTGGTAATTGGTGATTGCATCTGCATAAAAAACAATAATATCTATCAGCGGCTTGTAGGGGCTGGTTTTACCGAAAATAATTGCCTAAAACCTACAATCTCGTAAACCCGCCCCCACCCAATCGCTAGTTTTATAGCAATCCTAAATCATTTGTGAATTTCTTACTCCCTCCCCTTAGTAAGGGGAGGGTTGGGGTGGGGTCAAAAATTTACGACTCCTGCAAGGATTCCTATACATACAATATTTGTAGATAATTGACAATCTTAGGACTTATGCACGGGTAGCCAGAAACCGGTTTTTTTGCTGATAAGATGCGTTACAGCCACAGATTTGGTGGAAAAACCCGGTTTCTTGGGCCAGAGTGCGTCAATAACTGATTTTATCGAAATCAAAGTTGATGTAGGTTATGGGTTGTGTGGGGGCGGGTTTATGTAGATTTTTGACGGGAGTTAAATATGGTTCGTAAAACCCGCGCCTACAACTCCATAGAAGATAATTAAGGGTTTTTCTTGGAGGCAGGAGAGGGAGATTCTTGATCTCTGGGAGTCGCTTTTTCGGTATTACCAGAAGGTTTTGGACTGACAATAGCTGGGGCAACTGACGGCTTTGAATTTGCGGCTGGGGATGCCGGTGATTTTAGAGATTCAGGGGCTGTTAGCGGGGCAGCAGGGGCTGTTTTAGCGCCTAAAATGCTGGCATCTCCAGTGTCGAAGGTTCCAGCGATGCAAGCGATCATCATTGTGGCTAAGGTGCCGACAAATAATGCTTTCCAACCGAGTTCGGAAATGTCTTTGCGGCGGGATGGAATTAGGGCGATCGTGCCGCCGACAAATATGCCGACGGAGGCTAAGTGGGCAAAGCCGGATAGGGCGTAACTGACAATTAAAACTGTACGATCGCTCACCAGGCCTTTTGCGCCCGCTTCTGCTAAACTTTGATAGGGCGGAATCGCTGTTTCTAACAACCTACGACCGATGATTACTGAGGCTTGCCAAGAGTCCTCAAGAAAGACTCCTGTTAATAGTGTCAGGGGATAAAATAAGACTCCCATAATGTTGGCTAAGGTGACAACTTTGAACAAGTCACCAATTGGGCCGGGCAAAATTGCCAGCCAACCAAAGAATTGATTGATTAAGGAAACTAAGCCTAAGATTAAAATCAAAACAGCGGCAATTGCTACTGCCATTTTTACACCGTCCAATGCACCAATTATCGCTGCATCTAAAGGGCTGACTCGTTCGATGGGTTCTCCCCCAACAGTCTCTTGTTTGAATTCTTCGCGCTCCCTGTCCGAAATTTCTTCGCCCACAAACTCGCGGCCTTTAGGCTGCCGTTCTTCCTTGGGAATGCCACCCATTGTTAGGGGCACGCCTGTTTCTGGTACTAAGATTTTGGAGAGGACAAAACAAGCGGGAATGGCGATAATTGAGGCGGAAACTAAGTGTCCTAAAATATTGGGAAAAACTGGCTTGAGAAAGCTGACGTAAATTGCTAAAGTTGAAGAAGCCGCAGTCCCAAAACAGCAAGAGAGGATTGCACAAAGTTCGGAACGAGTCATTTTGGGCAAATAAGGCTTGACGACAATTGCCGCTTCAATTCCTACGAAAATATTGGCCGCACCGCTGAGGGCTTCCGCGCCGCTCAACCGCATTGTCATGTAAAAGATTTTGGCAAAAAGTTCGGTGATAATTTGAATCACGCCGATGTTGTATAGCAAGGCCATGAGGCCAGAAAAAAAGATGACTGTCGGTAAAGCTCGAAAGGCAAAAATATATCCTAAATTAACTGCCGGCTCTTTACCAGGTATGGGTACAACATTGCTCCCGAATACAAACCTCGCTCCAGCGTCAGCAGCGGTGAATACTCCATCCAGTAAGCTAGTAAACCACTCTAGGGCGATGCGAGTTGGGGGGAACAGGAATACTAAAAATCCTAAGACTAATTGCAGGCCAATGCCCCAGATGATGACGCGCCAAGGTATATACTTCGACTGTCGATTTTCTGAAAAAACCCAGGCGATCGCACATAAGCCAAAAATGCCCAGAAACGAGATAAGATTGTAGATAGACATGAGCCTAGTCCTTGAAATAGTTGAGAATGCCGATCGACGGCTTGCACCACATCAGTTATACTATTCATCTGACGGCAAATGCTAAAAAAAATAACGGGCAGATAAATTACGCACTCAACAGCGTACTTATGTCATTGCTTAGGTCATTCCGAACTCTGCGGATCTTTAGCAAGCCTTGATTTGCCGTAATTACCAGCAGTTTAAATAGAAACTCTAACACATGGAAGCTTTTGCTCCACATCCTCCTGAATGGACTGCGACGGCGGTTCACGCTAATGAGTTTTGCTGTCCCAAGTGCGGCGCTAGCTGTACAGATGCCGCTGAGGTCTGGATTAATCGCCGATCGCCAGTATACACCGAGTTCAACCGCCGCAAGTGGCAAGAATTTTACAGATGCCAGTGTGGCGGTGTGTGGTGGGCTTGGAGTAGCGATAGGCCTCCTTCTGAACTTGTGCGTCGCGATGAAATCTCGAATGACGGCCCGGATGACAGCCCGGATGATGATTTTTAGAACCGTGACAGAATTTTCGCTTTTGGCTTTGCGATTTTTTTATTTAAAATTAGGGTAAGGTGCGCGGCCTGGCGCACCCTACGTTTAGATAAGTTATCGCCCGTTCTCAACTAATTGAGCACGTCAAGTATTCCATTGACTACGCCTTCCATGACTCTTTCAATTAAGCTCAATTCATTTTCGCCGATCGACTCATTTAAGAGCATTGACTGAATTCGCTGTCTGTCATCGCGAGTCAGTTCGCCTGAAGAAAATATCCGCTCTACTATTTGTTCAGTTAGAAATTGGAAAGCTGGAGTTTGCATGGTTGGTCTCTAAAAGCATTAATATTTTGTTTTTAACTTCATTAGAGCAGCCAGTTATTTTGCGGGTTTTTGCCGTCCCACCCAGTCAGTGCTGCAATCATAAGGCTTTGAGAGCATTTTGTCAAGATACCTGCGACAGATAAATATAAAATCTGCATTAAATTTCCGACATTCTGGCAACGGGTGGTTTTGGAGTGCGATCGACCCCCGGCGGTGGCAGTATTCGATCGACTTTTTTAAGTTTATTGGCACTTGGGCGGAACATTACAGCTCAAAAAAAATCAAAACGAGAAGAGATTAAAATTGGTAATGGAGAATTGGCTTTTCGGAATTCCCTCTTCCTTCCGGCTAATGACTAATGACTAAGAACTAATAACTAATGACTAATGGCTTCCTCCAATGACCTATTTTCGTTCTGCTCTAATTTTGACATTAGGTTTTGGGCTGCTACCGCTAGCAGTGCGATCGCAACCCGTAGTCCCTGCTACTGACGGCACGAATACTGTTGTTAAGTCCGAGCAAAACCGCACAGACATTAGTGGCGGACAACTGTCAGGAAACGGGGCAAATCTGTTTCACAGCTTCAGCCAATTTAATCTCAGCGAAGGTCAAATAGCTAATTTTATAACTAATCCAAATATTCAAAATATTTTAGGGCGGATTTCCGGCGACAATGTTTCCCTCATTAACGGTCTGATTTCTGTAAGCGGCGGTAACTCAAATTTATTCTTAATGAATCCGGCGGGAATTGTCTTCGGTCAAAATGCTAGATTAAACGTGCCGGGGTCTTTTTTCGCGACAACTGCTACAGGTATTGGGTTCGGCGATCGCTGGTTCAATTCTGCCGGAATTAATGATTACAAAGCTTTACTGGGAAATCCCAATCAATTTAATTTTAAAAACTCACAAGTTGGTGCAATTGTCAATGCCGGAAACTTGGCAGTTGGCAGCGGGCAAAGTTTAACTTTACTCGGTGGCACCGTTGTTAATACAGGACAATTATCCGCTCCCCATGGTCAAGTTACTGTGGCTGCTGTTCCGGGACAAAATGCAGTCCGTATTAGTCAAGTTGGCAATTTATTGAGTTTAGAAATTACTCCGTCTTGGCAGTCAGAAAACTCGGCGATCGCCCCGGTTTCTTTGCCTCAGTTGCTGACGGGCTCCGGCGTAGCATCAGCCACAGGTTTAACGACTAACGAACAAGGTCAATTGGTACTGACTGGCGGCCAAACAGTACCCGCAGTTGCCGGAAGTGCGATCGTCTCCGGTTCGGTAAATGTATTTGGCCGTTCCGGGAATGCTGGCGGCACAGTCAATATTTTAGGGGAAAAAGTCGGACTCTTCGGCGCAAATATCAATGCTTCCGGCACTGACGGCGGAGGTACTGTGCGCGTCGGAGGCGGTTTCCAGGGGATGGAACCAGTGCCAAATGCCCAGGTAACTTATGTTAGTCCTGATTCTACGATCGCAGCAAACGCGATCGACCGTGGCAATGGCGGCACTGCGGTAATTTGGTCAGACAATACAACTCGCTTCTTGGGCAATATTACTGCTCGCGGCGGCATCGCCGCAGGTAACGGCGGAACAGTAGAAGTTTCAGGCAAAAATGCTTTAACTTTCCAAGGAGAGGTCGATACCCGCGCGACTAACGGTGCGATCGGCAACCTGTGGCTCGATCCGGCCAATATTGCGATCGTCAGCGGTAACGGCGACACCAGCGCGCCATCTGGCGGGGAACTCGCATCGGCACCTGAACCCAATGAAACATCGATCTCAGAAGTACAGTTGGAACAGATGGCGGCCGGCAGCAACGTGGTTATAGAAACCCCCGGCTACATCACCCTCCAAGACTTACCCGATAACCAACTTTCCCTGCAAGCAAGAACGGGAGACACCGTAACATTTAGATCCGGCGGAGTGTTTGTTGTCAATGATCCCAAGGATTTAATCGAGACTCAAGGTGGCAACATCAACATTTTCGCCAGCAGCATCTCTCTGGGCGGACTTAATGCCAACGGTGGCAATATCGCTATCACTGGTAACGGCATTGACTTCAGAGGCGGCAGCAATTCTATCAGCAGTGCAGGGGGAACAATTCGCTTGCAACCCAACGATAGCCGAGCAATTCGGATCGGTGGTACCGGCGATATTTTGGGCATTTTGGACTTGACGGCAAGGGATCTCGGCACTTTGGCGGGGGATTTCGGCTCGATCGCGATCGGGCGCGAAAACGGTAGCAGCTCCTCGATCGCGATCGTCGCACCCATTACCTTCAACAGCCCGCTGACACTTCAAGGCAGCTCGATCGCGATCAACAATCCCCTGAGAACAAGTGGCAGCGCTAGCTTGACTCTCGACGCGCCCCAAACTGATCTCAACGCCAACATTGCCACATCCGGCGGCGATCTCACTTTTACAGGAAACGCATCCCTCAATGCTGACGTAGCTTTGAGCACGGAAGCTACCGGCAACATTCTGTTCTCCGGTAGCCTAGACGGATCTCACGCCCTGAGACTAGACGCTCAGCGAGTGCTGTTCGGCGCTACAGTTGGTCAAGCTGCACCGCTGGCGAGTTTGAATGTCAACGCCAGCAGTACCGAGGTTTCGGGCAATATTGCGACATCTGGCGACATGACTTTCAATAGTAACGTCACAGTCGATCGCACCGCCGCCCTAGCCGCCACTACCGGCAATATCACTTTTGCCAATACCCTCGACAGCATCCCGGGCCGGGCTAATAATTTGACGCTGCGCGCTGGTGGCAACATTACTTTTGACGGCAGAGTCGGTCAAACTCAGAGGTTGGGCCAGCTCTCTGCCGATGCTGCTAGCGTGACGGCTGCTTCCACAATTACAGCACGAAGTTTGAGCGTTAACGCCCGCGATTCCGTTACCTTCGGGGGGGACACCACGGCCGCTTTGGGAGCCGATATCAAGGCAGAAAACGTCTTCCTAGAGGGTAATTTAAGGGCGGATGGTGGCAGCGTGAATCTGCAAGGAAGCGGGGAGGTGCGGACTGGTAATATTACCTCGAATGGTGGGAGGATTCGGGTTGAGGGGAATACTGTTGCTGCAGGTGCGATCGACTCGTCATCGGCGGGAACAGGAGGCGAGATCGCTCTCCAAACCAATGCTGGGCCTTTAACTGCCGGAGCTTTGAACGCTTCGGGGGCGATCGGCGGAAATATCGATGTCACCTCGAAAGCGGGCATTTCGGCTCTAGATATCAACTCCAGCGGCACTTCAAACGGCAACGGCGGAGGCGTTTCCCTGAACGCGACTGATAACATTCAGTTGGGCTTTATCAATGCTCAAGGTGGCACTGGTGGCGCTGGTGGCAGCGTTGATGTGACAACCCTCGGTTTGTTTCGCTCGAACAATGTTTTCAACGATATATCGGGCAATTCTTCGAGTATTTCTACTGCCGGAGGTGCGGGGGCGGGGGCGATCGCAATTGGGCACGGAGGCGGTATCGATCGACCGTTTGTAGTTGGTGGCGCGATCGACAATGGAACCCTGGGAAGCATTAATGCTGGCGCGGGAAACGCCATTTTGCCCACTTTTTCTTTTGGACAAACTTACACCCAAGGAAATTTACCAAATCAGATTTCTCTAATTACACCTGCCGCGCCCTCTACTCCTGCACCAATTCCCGAACCAATTCCCGAACCAATTCCCGAACCAATTCCCGAAACAATTCCCGCACCGCCTGTAGTGCCAGTAGTCCCCGTAAATCCAGATCCGGCGCTGTCACTTCCTGCATCTGTGCAAGTAGAATTGCGATCGCAAAGTCCATACAAAACTCCCGAAATTAGCCCGGATATTTTCGCTCCTTCTCGCAGATTAGATGGGGCTGGTTCGGGAGTTTTAGAGTTTGAGCAAACCTTTACTCGCGAGTACGAAAAATATCTGGACTTGCCCGCAAGAAGACCGATTAGTAATATGTCGGTAATTTACGAAAATCTTCGCAAAAATGAACAAATTACCGGGATAAAATCTGCGATTATTTATATGAATTGGGTCAGCAGAGCGGATGCACGCGCGGCTAAAGAAAATGGTTCGGTGCTGGTGGCTAGTCAGGATTTATCTAATCTATTACCTGTGAGAAAAAACCTCGCATCCCAGCCTCCTCATCCTTTAGAAGATAAGTTTGCCCAGAGGTTGCCGCCGGATGGCAAAGAAGTTTCCGATGTTCCTAATGGGGAGTATTTAGAATTAGTGTTAGTAACAGCTAACGCTCAACCCCAGCGCGTTTTAATTCCGGCGACAACGCGCTGGCAGGTGTTGCAACTAGCCGATGCCCTGCAAAGCGAAATAACTAATCCCCGAAAAAGAAGCAGCCTTAGTTATTTGGATACCGCGCAAAAACTTTATCGGTGGTTAATTGCGCCAGTTGCTGCAGAATTGACAGCTTTAAAAATTGACAATTTAATTGTAATTCCGGCAGCCGGTTTGCGGAGCGTGCCGTTTGCGGCTCTTCACGACGGCAAAGGCTTTTTAGTTGAGAAATACAGCATTAGCGTGATGCCGAGTCTGAGTTTAACTGATACTCGCTACGACAATATTGCGGATGATGAAGTTTTGGCAATGGGGGCGTCGGTATTTGAAGATAAAGCGCCATTACCAGCGGTACCGGTGGAGTTAGAGTCGATCGCGCCGCCCGATCGGGGAAAATCATTTTTGAATCAAGATTTTACTCTCGGAAATTTGCAAGCTCAGCGAGCAAATCGACCTTTTGGTATCATTCACTTAGCAACTCACAGCGAATTCCAGCCCGGAGAACCGAAAAATTCTTACATTCAGTTGTGGGACACTAAATTACGTATCGATCAAATGCGGCAGTTGCGATGGAATGAACCGCCGGTGAATCTGTTAGTTTTAAGCGCGTGCAGTACCGCTTTGGGCGACGAAGAGGCGGAGTTGGGGTTTGCGGGTTTGGCGGTAGCTAGCGGTGCTAAATCGGCTTTGGCGAGTTTGTGGGAAGTCAGCGATGAGGGGACTTTGGGGCTGATGACTGAGTTTTATCGGCAGTTGCGAACCCCCAGACGCGGTGGCAATTTGATGATTAAAGCGGAGGCTTTGCGGCGCGCGCAATTGGAGATGCTGCGGGGGCGCGTGCGGATTCAAGACGGGATGCTGCGAGTCGATGGGCTTTCTGAAAGTCTAATTTTGCCTCCTGAAATTGCTGCGCGGGGCGATCGCGTGCTTTTGCATCCTTATTATTGGGCCGCCTTTACAATGATTGGTAATCCTTGGTAATGAAGATGTTGAATGAAGAAGGAAAAAGAGCCGGTTTGCACTCGCTTTCATTGCATGGTGATTCGCCCTATTTATACTCTAATTATGCAACGCCCACATCTGCTATGAAGACCAAGGGCGATCGCACTTCACTCTGTTTTGCCGCATTTTGCAGGAAACTGGGGAGCGATCGCACTCCTGACCGGAACGTTTAGCCGTCTTATTTTTAAGAAATGTTAATAAACAATAACTTTTCTTTTTAAACTTAAGTTTTTATTAAATTTTCGGATATTATTATGTATTAGATAATACATATACTTAATTAATTAACAATTGCTAAAAAAATAATTGAGTATTAATACTGACAAGAGGATGTAAGAATGATTAACTTACCGGGCTACGACATTACCAACCAAATCCATGAAAGTAATAATTCTTTAGTTTACCGGGGACTGAGAAAGCAAGACAACCAACTGGTAATTATCAAATTTCTCAAACAAGATTATCCGATGCCAGCTTCGTTAGTCAGATACAAGCAGGAATACGAAATTACACACAATATTCACCTAGAAAGTGTGCCTAAAACCTACAGTTTAGAAAGATACCATAACAGTTTGGCTATCATTTTCGAGGATTGTGGTGGAGACTCATTAAAGCTCTTGTTGGCTTCTCATCAACTTACCTTAGAAGAGTTTTTATTAACAGCTATTAAAATAACCAGGGCTTTAGGTGAAATTCATAGACATAAAATTATTCATAAAGATATCAATCCCAGCAATATTATTATTAACTCAAGCACAGGGCGAGTTCAAATTATAGATTTTGGCATCTCTACAGTTTTAAAGCGCGAAAATCCTAGCCTGAAAAATCCTAATGTTTTAGAAGGCACTCTTAGCTATATATCGCCGGAACAAACAGGCAGAATGAACCGATCGATCGACTATCGCACTGATTTTTACTCATTAGGAGTCACTTTTTACGAACTGCTAACGCGGCAATTGCCATGGGATTACAGCGATGCAATGGAATTAATCCACTGTCACATTGCCAAACAAGCAGTACCGCCCCATCAAATCAATCGAGAAATTCCTAAAGCTGTTTCTGATATTGTGATGAAGCTATTAGCGAAAACTGCTGAAGCCAGATATCAAAGCCCTTGGGGAATTATCGCTGACTTAGAAGAATGCCTAGAACAATTAAAAACTATGGGAGGAATTGCAGATTTTGCGATCGCCCAAAAAGATATTACAGATAAGTTTCAAATCCCTCAAAAACTCTACGGCAGAGAAACAGAAGTTGAAACCTTATTAGCAGCCTTTGAGCGAGTCAGCAGAGGCAGCACCGAA